>CAZWMM010000198.1:0-1573 GCA_964634985.1 Hadarchaeota archaeon (SeqCode) | reverse complement strand
ATCGTAGTCAGGGGCTTTGTCGATAACAATAGGCCCGAGCACGTTAAACGGCGCTCCCTTGCACTGGTTCTTCTCAATCCTAACGTTAGACTCGATGTGATCAAGCGGCAAGTGTCCAGGCCCCTCCACGATCACCTGAACGTCCTTTGCCCATGCCCGCCCGACTAACTCGCTGATCGTAAGCAACTCATGAAACTGCACCGTGTCCGAGGCATCTGCTAAACAACCCGGACGCATCCCATCACCCAAACTGAGCGTTAGATCAAACTCCCGCGCCAGCTCAAGCAGGTAGCCAAACTCCTTGTAGAGCGGGTTCTCCTCGCCGTGATGAATGATCCATGCGGCCAAGAAAGCTCCACCCCTGCTAACGACGCCAAGCAACCTACCGTTCCGTTTTAAAGCTTCAACCGCCTCTTTGGTCACGCCGCAGTGAACGGTCACGAAGTCAACGCCGTCTTGGGCATGCTTTCGAATCGCGTTGAAAATATCATCTGAACTCATGTCGACAACGCTTTCATGCTTCCCCGCCTCGATTCCAGCTTGATAAATCGGCACGGTCCCCACATGCACGTTCACCGCTCGGAGGATGCGCCGCCTGACCTCATCGATGTCGCCACCTATGCTGAGATCCATCACCGTGTCCGCGCCGTATTTCACCGCGACCTTGGCTTTTTCGACCTCCTCCTCGATGTTGGCGTAATCTGGCGAGGTTCCGATATTAGCGTTGACCTTCGTGCGCAGCCCCTCTCCTATGCCCTTGACCTCGATGTTCTCTCGCTTGAGGTTGTGGGGGATAACCAACCTGCCTGCCGCTAGTCCCCGCATGATAAACTCGACTGACTTGCCTTCTGCGCGGGCGACCTCCTCAACCTCTGGACTCGCAACCCCGCGCCTAGCTTCAGCCATCTGCATTGTTTTAACCCGATATCAAATGCCTTCGGAAGTTGAAAAAGCTTTCAATATGTGGATCATTCTCTCCACCCAAAGAAGAGGGTTCCCCACCATAGGGTTAAGTGCAGAAGCCAAAATAATAACTGAGGATGAGATGGCGGGTCAAGTCGTGAAAAAAGATGGCAAGACTGAGCCCTTCCAGCGTCGAAAAATAGTGAAAGCTTGCACAGCCGCTGGGGCCCCCGCTGACGTAGCTGCAAGCATCGCGGACGAGATCGAAAAAACGGCGCGCGATCAGATGCCGACAAGCGAGATCCGAGCGACGATCTTGGACAGGCTCGGCAAGATAAGGCAGAAATGGGCAAAGAACTGGACGCAATACGAAGAGAGCAAAGGGAAGAAAAAGTAGCCTCCTGCGCGATACGAAAACTTAGGCGGCGATGGGGTTAGAATGGGCCCTAGAGTTATTGCGCTTATCTCCGACTTGGGAACAGAAAATTATTTTGTTGGGGCGATGAAAGGTGTGATCCTGTCGGTGGACCCAAACGCGAAAATCATTGACATCACCCACGAGGTGCCGAGACACGATGTTCGTGCTGCCGCTTTTACCCTAGTGAACGCCGCAGCCACTTTTCCCCGGGGGTCGATCTTCGTCGCCGTTGTGGACCCCGGGGTAGGAACC
>CAZWMM010000197.1:0-1587 GCA_964634985.1 Hadarchaeota archaeon (SeqCode) | reverse complement strand
AATCGAGTGCGGGCGGTCGTAATCGAGATAATAACGATCCCGCTTACGGTCGTGCTCGATGATCGGCACGGGCAGGAAACGTTCGAGTTCTTTCACTGCCCCAACCGGACCAGCCCCAGGGCCTCCTCCCCCATGGGGAGTCGAGAAGGTTTTGTGTAGGTTGAAATGAATGATGTCGAATCCCATGTCTCCTGGACGCGTCTTACCCAAAATGCCGTTCAAGTTCGCTCCATCGTAGAACAGCAAGCCACCCGCGTCGTGGACCGCCTTAGCGATGTCGGGGATCTGATCTTCGAAAAGGCCCAGCGTGTTCGGGTTCGTCAGCATGAGGGCCGCCGTTTGCTCGGAAATCGCCGACTCGAGTGCTCCGATGTTGATACGCCCCCGTGGGTTAGAGGGGACCGTCACCACCTCGTAACCCGCCATCGCTGCGCTTGCTGGGTTTGTGCCGTGTGCGGAGTCAGGCACGATGACTTGGGTGCGCTCACCATGGCATTTGAACTTGTGATATGCACGAGTGAGCAGCATCGCGACGAATTCACCGTGTGCACCTGCAGAGGGCTGCAGGGAAACGCGCGCGATGCCTACGATCTCAGCGAGGCAGCGCTCCAGCCTGTACATGAGTTCTAACGCTCCCTGCACCGTCTCCTCATTCTGAAGTGGGTGAATACAGGCTGCCGTTTCAAGCGCCGAGAGCTCCTCGCAGATCTTCGGGTTATACTTCATCGTGCACGAGCCCATGGGGCAAAAGCCCGAGTCGACGCCGTAGGTCATCTGCGAGAGACGAGTATAATGCCTGACCACTTCAGACTCCGAGAGTTCGGGCAGATCAAGTCGTTCGCGCAAGAGTTTTTTTGGTACCCTTGCTCGCTCGCTCGTTTTTTTGGGCAACGAGAACCCAACGCGCCCTAGCTTGCTGAGTTCGAAAACTAAAGGTTCGACCCATCGCGCCTGCTGGTAACTCACCTTCTCCCCCCTAAGATCTCCTCCAGCGCTCCCACTAAGCGGTCGATGTTTTCACGCGAGTGGAGCTCGGTAGTGCATAGCAAAGCCGTTTCGCCAAGCTCGGGGAATTCCCCTCGGAGGGGTTTGCCCCCTTGGATGCTGCGCTTCATTAGTCCAGCATTTATTTTCTCGACCGATACACCCGTGTGATCGCAGTTCAGCGTGAACTCGTTGAAGTGCGGCGCATCGAAGATCGGTGCTTTCAGCCCCTTGACAGCATTAAGCTTTTTCATCGCGTAGCTTGCGTTGCTAGCACAAATTTCGGCGAGATTCCGCAATCCCCGCGGCCCGAGCGATGCGAGGTAAATCGCAGCCGCTACCGCGTAAAGTGCTTCGTTGGAGCAAATGCTTGAAGTCGCTCGTTCGCGCCGGATGTGCTGTTCGCGCGTTTGTAATACCATGCAGTAGCCACGCGCTTTGCCATCGAGCGTGGTCGTCATGCCTATCAGCCTGCCTGGCATCTGCCGCAAAAGCTTCGTGTCGCCACGGCATGCGAAAATTCCGAGCGAGGGCCCCCCGAAGCTGACGGGGTTACCGAGAGGCTGGCACTCATTAATGACGATGTCGGCGCCGTACCCACCG
>CAZWMM010000196.1:0-1598 GCA_964634985.1 Hadarchaeota archaeon (SeqCode) | reverse complement strand
GAGTACATCGGCTCCGCGCGAGAGTTCAACCACGTGATCGCAGGGGCGGGTGTCCCCGGTGTAGATTATCTTTCGTCCTAGCCTGGGGGGCCCCATCACCTGCGCGGGCTTTACGATCTCATCTCTCACTTTGATGCTCTCGCCCGATTTCAGGCGTGAAAAATCTGGGCCTGGCTTCACTCCTAGGGCGATCGCTTTCTCTGGGTAGAACTTGCCGGGGCGCTCGTCCTCGACTAACGCGTAGGCGATTGATGGAGCTGAGTGATCGACATCCGAAGTCAGGATACGGTATCCCCTGCGCTTGAGCTCATCGCCCGGCTTGAGCTCGCGCACCTCCACCTCGAAGGTTAGGGTGTAGTGGGGGATCTGGAGGTAACTTTCGATCCTTTCGCCTTCCCCCTGAGGGCAAAAGACCTCGAGCTTTTTCGTGCGGTCTTGTAACGACATTGTTTGCACCAAACCGGCTAGACCTAGGAAGTGGTCGCCGTGCAGGTGGGTTATGAAAATGGTGTTGAGTTTAAGGGGGCTGAGTTTAGCGTGGGCCATTTGGCGTTGGGTGCCCTCGGCGCAGTCGAAGAGCATGAGTTCCCCCTCTCGCCTCAAAGCTATCGCAGGCAACCCACGCTGGGGGGTGGGAATGCTTCCACCGGTGCCCAGAAAGATGAGTTTCACCTTACTTCCTCCTGAAGACGTATATGCGTCGGGTCAAGCTTCGATGGACCCGCTGCTCGTGTTGCTCGACTTTCCTGAACCCAGCTCCAGCGGCTAGCTCCTCGAGTTCCAGTTCGGCCGGTGAGGCTATGCAGGCGTAGCGTCCGCGCTTCAGTACTCCGGCCATCGAGGGCAGCGCTTCCTCGTAGAGCTTTTCGATGGGGGCGCCAGCGGTCGAAGCTTGGCGCCCGAATGGGGGATCCGTAGCGATAGCGTCGGCCTCAAGCGTGGCGGGCAACTTGCGTGCATCACCAACCATGAGTTTGAAGTCCGTTATCCCGCTGGCTTCTAGGTTTTGCTTGGCACCCTCGACCATTTGTTCCTTGATGTCGATACCAATGGGCTTCGCTCCCATCAGCCCAGCTTCGAGCAAGATACCCCCCACTCCCGAGAAAGGATCGAGTAGAGTACCGCCTCTTGGGGTTCTGGCCAAATTCACCATACAACGGGCGAAGGTCGGCATCAACGTACTCGGGTGGAAAGACTGTCTGAGTGAGGGACGGCGAGCAGCGAATTGATTTCTATCCACCCGCGTGACGGTCATGCCGATGGCGCACTTTTCCCCCACTAGCACACCAAGTAACTCGACATTGGGGTGCGCTAGATCGACTTTGAATTCAACTTCTTCCGCAATGAGTTCTGCTATTTTCTTCGCAAGCTCGAGCACATCGATGGTTGGTGAGCTTTCCTTCACACGCTTTATGTGAACAGCGAAGCTCTTGCCGTGCGGGATCAGGTCGACGATGTCGGAACTCCCCACCGTCTCAAGGATCTCTTCCTCTGCTGCGCCCGAGGTGGAGAGGTGTGTGCATATTTCCCTGCACATCGCTAGGCGCGAAGCTAGGATTTCTGCCCCCGCTTTTGTTTCGGCTATGAGCACCTGGTCG
>CAZWMM010000195.1:0-1610 GCA_964634985.1 Hadarchaeota archaeon (SeqCode) | reverse complement strand
CTCATCGCGGGGCTTACGCACGTAGCCCCCTACTCAGATCGACGCCGTCCAACCGCGGTGTGGACATTTAAAAATTGAACTTTTTCCTACTTAAAACTTTTGAAGCCGTGTGCCAAAAACGCTCTTTCGCTACGCGGATGAACCTCAGCATGATCTCGAGAATACCGTGCTTTGATTTTTGGGATTCGAAAGGACTAAAAACCTAAGGTACGAGTTATGGCGAGGTGACTAGATGAAGAAAGTGTCCGAGGTTTATGGCATGCGCATTTACAGCGACCGAGCGCACTACGTGGGATCGATCGAGGATAGCGTGATCGACGACAAAGAAGGCACGATCGTTGGATTCGTCTTCGGGCGCAAGGAGGGCAAGGCGATATCGATCCCATTTAACAGCATCATGGCAATTGGCGACATTGTGCTCGCCTACAGCAAGAAGACCGAAAAAGCTGGCGCATAGAAATGCTTGTGGAATTCAGGGGGAAGAAGCCCCGCATCCACAAAACCACGTTTGTTCATCCAACTGCGATTGTTATAGGCGAAGTCGTAATAGGTGAGCACTCGAGCGTTTGGCCGGGAGCGGTCGTGCGAGGAGATTTCGCTGGCATAAAGATAGGCCGCTACGTATGCATCCAAGACAATGCAGTTGTTCACTCCGCGGACATCTACGAGGGAAAGGAGGTGAAGTACCTGCCGGTCAAAATCGGCGACTACGTCATCGTGGGGCATAACGCTCTGGTGCACGGGTGCACGATCGAGGACAACTGCATAATCGGTGGTGGATCTGTGGTCTTCAATGGGGCGAGGGTTCGAAAGGGTTCGCTCGTTGGTTTGGGGGCAGTTGTCCTTGAGAGAGCGGAGGTCCCATCGCATACGATAGTGGTGGGGATCCCAGCCAGACCTCTACGCAAGCTAAGGGATGAGGAGATCAAACGCATCAGTACGCAAGCGAGGAACTACGCCAAGCTCGCGAAGAAATATCGATGACCTAGCGCATGGACTGTACTTCTTCAAGAAAATCAAGAGGAGATCGAGATCTGTCGGTCCCCCCGCGAAGTTTCTCCAGACTTAGATCAAACATAACCATAGAGTGGAATGAGAGTTGTTTCGAGTCGATCGTGGGTTGGGTACTCTTCAACGAGTGCAAATTCCATCCCGATCTCGAGCTTCGCCAGTTTTTCAGCAATGCGCCAATGCATTTCGATGCGGCGCTTCTGGCTGTCGACAACTATGAGTTCAGCAGGAATACCGTAACACGCTATCAAATCCCTTCTCTTGGAGGCGAGTTTGGTTGGAGGCAAATCGCGGAGTATCCCTTTCATGAGCAAGCCATCATTCGTGATGACCTCATGTGGCCTTGCGACATTACGTGCTCTCCGTCTGAGCCTATTACGCAGTTGGACCCTATCCTTGAGGGCACTCGGGCAATAGTGGATGTTCAAACGCGTATGCTTTGCCGCCCACCCCATTACCTTAAGGGCTAATTCCTCGCTCCCCTTGACCGCCATCGACTCATCAGATTTTATCCTGAAGCCCCGAGCACGAAGCTCAGTGAGATTCGTGTCGGAGAACTCGAGCTCGTTCAAGTTCACGAAATCACAGCCCAAACGGTC
>CAZWMM010000194.1:0-1617 GCA_964634985.1 Hadarchaeota archaeon (SeqCode) | reverse complement strand
TCCCATTTCTCGCTCCACCGTAGCGCTTTGTCCGGGCGACTCCTCCACCCACACCTTTATTCGGTGAACGTTCGGGTACGCCAGATTTTTCTTCAGCTCGTCCGCGATGATCCGCGCGAGCTCCTCGACAGTCGTGTTTACTACGGGCAACCACACCAAATCTTCGCTCGGAAACTCGAATTCACGGCCGTGCACGGAGATGCGGGTACTCTCACCCTCCGAGAGACGCTTCAAGGCGGGATTGTTCGCGGGCAAGAGGAAGCGATGGTCGTAGCCCTCGAACATTCGCTTCAAAAGCCGCTTGAGCTCCAGAAAGTCGACAACGAGGCCGCGCTCGTCAGGCTCCCCCTCGACCGTCACCCCCACTCGGTAGTTGTGCCCGTGCAAGTGTTCGCATTTCTCATGCTCGATCAGTAAATGCGCGGCAGAAAAACCCAAGCCATTCGTGAGTTCGATCTTCATCATAACACCTTCATCAATTTGTGCACTTGAGGTATAACTGCTATCTCCTCGACCCCAGCTCGGGCGGCGGCTTGAGCGAGACGATATACGTGTGCAATCGATGGGGTGTTGCGGACCTTTCGCGCCGGGGTCACGGGCTGGATGACTAGGGGTACCAGAGCTATTCGAATAAAGCGCTTACATACCAGTGCAATGGTTTTTGGCTGAGTGGACGAAAGTACTACGATTTTCACAAAAGTTTCTACCCCTCGCTCAAACGCTAGTCCGATGCAAGCGAGCTCCTCCTCCAGCAATCTCGGCCAACCTCGGCTCGGTACTGCACGATGCTCGGGGAGCTTGATATCGATCGCTGCGATGTCGATGTAAGGCGCAACCCTCGTCATGCTCTCCTCACTCATGCCGCTGGTTTCGAGGTATGTGGACAAACCTTCGTGCTTGCAAGCCTTGGCGACCTCGACGAGAAATCCCTTCGCAAGCAAAGGCTCCCCTCCGGTCAGCGAGATGCTGTGGGTGTCGGGGGTTGTCAAACGTTTGATATGCCGAATAACCTCTTCATGCGTCATCGGGTTCTTCACGCGCCTGAACTTCATCGAACTCGGTTTCATTTCGACCTCACACACACTGGGGTAAAACTTTCTGAACTCCTCGGTGTCACAGTATCGGCAACGTAATGGACATCCAGCGAAACGCACGAAGATCTGCCGCCTCCCAGCGTAGAGGCCCTCGCCTTGGATCGAGTTGAAGATTTGCCCGATGTAACCTTCGCTCATGTCCTCACGGGTTCACCATGTTAGTTCCAAACGCTTGAACGTAGAGCCGCCGGTGGGTCACGATCCCACGACCTACGGTTTACAAAACCGTCGCTCTTCCAACTGAGCTACGGCGGCCCATCAGTAATTTGAATCTTAGCTTAAATCAATCCACTGATGAAACTTGGAAATAGTCTGCACGCAGATGAAGCAAACCACCGATTTACTTCGAAATCATCCCTTTGGCGATATCAAACATCGCTGCCCGGGGGTCGGAGGCCTTCACCACGCTCGAAGCGAGGAGCACCCCCTCAGCGCCCAACCCCAGCGCGATCCGCACATCCACGCCGCTCGTTATCCCCGCCCCACAGAGCACCCGAACCTTTGGGTTGGTTCCGTGCACAAG
>CAZWMM010000193.1:0-1690 GCA_964634985.1 Hadarchaeota archaeon (SeqCode) | reverse complement strand
GATGGCGGTTGCGCTGAAAGCTGGGAACCTCAGGACTTTTGGGAAGTGCATGGTCGACAGCGTGGCGGAGCCCGTTCGCGCCCCGCTCATTCCCGGTTTCCTTGACGTGAAACGTTCTGCTTTAGAGGCAGGTGCCGTTGGGGCGGCGATGGCGGGCTCAGGCCCCAGCGTATTTGCGATAGTTGAACCGAAGGGCAACGCTGAGATCGTTGCTCAAGCGATGGCAGTAGCCTTCAAGCGATCTGGGGTGAAATGCGAAACCGTTATCACTTCCCCCGGTGAAGGAGTTCGGGTTTCTGAGAGAGAGTGATGATTTGATCGTCAGGCTCGAAATGGAGCTCAAGGATGTCCCTGGGCAACTCGTCAAGGTGCTTGAGCCGATCTCTCGTTTTGGGGGGAACATTCAGAACGTTGTGCATCAGCGCGAACGTAAGTCGCCGCTGGGGCGGGTCCCGGTTACGGTTATATTCGACGTAGATGAACGAGCTAGTTTTAATAGGATCATGGCAACGCTCCGCAGCATGGAGGTGCGAATCATCCGCATAGGCGAAAGGGAAGGTGCGGTGAGGAGGACGACGCTTTTGATTGGGCACATCATCCACACGGACCTCCGCGACACGGTTGATCGCCTGAATGCGGTAAAGGGCGTGGTAGCTTCAGACCTGAGCTTGGCGATGGGGGCAGCTGGGAAGGAGTCGGCAGCCCGCCTGACGATCACAGCGAGAGACGAGAAACTCGCCGAACTCGCGTTATCCACTTTAGAAAAAATCTCGGCAATAAAAAAATTGCTCATGATAAAATCTTTGGAGGAAATGTGATGCGCTTGATTTTTATAGGATTCGGGAACCTCGGGAAGGGGCTAGCCCGCTCGATCATCGACAAAGCAAAGTATTTGCGCAGAAGTCAAGGGCTGATCCCAAAAGTGGTTGCAGCAGTCGATGAGTTCGGGGCAGCCGTTGATGAGAATGGTCTCGATTTGAGGAAATTGCTTGCGGCAGCTGAAAAGTGGGGAAGCGTTTGGGCGTACAAGGGGAAGGGAAAACGCGGAAAGCTAGCACTTGAGGTGATCGAAAACGTGGATGCGGATGTGGTGTTCGAGATTACCCCAACAAATATAAAAACGGGGGAGCCGGGGTTGACCCACATCAAGAGGGCTATGTTTGCGGGAAAACATGTGATAACCTCTAACAAAGGGCCGCTCGTCGTTGCGTTCAAAGAACTTGATAAGATAGCAAAAAAGTGCGGTGTTGAGTTTCGCTACTCGGCCTCTGTCGGGGGGGCAGTGCCTATAATAGGGCTGGCAAAGGAGATGCTAGCCGGCAACGAGGTCCTCGAGATCAGGGGGATTTTGAACGGGACCAGCAACTACATCCTCACGCGGATGAGCAAGGAAGGCACCCCATTCGATGTAGTGTTGCGTGAAGCTCAGGAGCTCGGGATAGCTGAGAAGGACCCAAGACTCGATATAGAGGGCATCGACACAGCATGCAAGATAACGATCTTGGCTAATGCGATCTTGGACATGAACGCCAAGTTGAAAGACGTAAAAACTGCTGGCATCAGTCGCGTTCGTCCTGAGGCGATTCGCCTAGCGCAGGAGGCAGGTTACACGATAAAACTGATGGGCGCCGCCAAGCGTAACCTGCTCGAGGTCAGTCCTAGGTTAGTTCCAGTGGGGCACCCGCTTGCT
>CAZWMM010000192.1:0-1707 GCA_964634985.1 Hadarchaeota archaeon (SeqCode) | reverse complement strand
GAAAAGATCCTGATTGACATCAAACGCCGCAGGCTAGAGTTGCTCCTGCCAGAAACTGAGATCAAGGAAAGGTCGGCGAAGTTCAAGCCCCCCGCGCCTAGGGTCGAGCGGGGCTACCTAGCGTACTATTCACGCATGGTGAGCTCCGCAGCTGATGGGGCGATCCGAAACCCACCTAAACCTTAAAGATTGGCGTGCTCAATCGAGTTGGGTCGAGCATGGCTATGACGATAGTTGAGAAAATCCTCGCCCGGGCATCGGGGCGGAAGCGGGTTTCACCTGGCGAGATCGTTGAGGTTAAAATCGATGTAGCCATGATCAATGACATCACAGGGCCGCTGACCGTGGAGGGTTTCAAACAGCTCGGGGGGAAAAAAATTTGGGACCCAAGCAAGGTCGTCGTCGTGCTCGATCACCAAGCGCCACCCACGAGAGTAGAGGCCGCGAAAGATCATCTCCTGCTCCGAGAATTTTCGCGCAACTATAGGATCAAGGGACTCTACGATGTCGGGGAAGGGATATGCCACCAAGTCCTGCCTGAGCAGGGGTTCGCCCTGCCGGGTCGTCTGATCGTCGGTGCAGACTCACACACGTGCACTTACGGTGCATTCGGGTGTTTCGCGACAGGTATAGGCTCAACGGACATGGTCGCAGTATTCGCTAGGGGCAAACTTTGGTTCCGCGTGCCCGAGAGCATGCTCATAAACTTAGACGGGAAACTCCTTCCCCGAGTGATGTCCAAGGACTTTATCTTGCGCGTGATCGGCGATGTGGGTGCCGACGGTGCTATTTACCGGTCGATGGAATTCGTGGGCAACGGTGTGCGTAAGCTGAGCGTCGCCAGCCGCATGACTATGTGCAACATGGGCGTCGAGATGGGCGCGAAAACTGCGATCGTGCCCCCAGACGGGGTGACGCTCAGATGGTTAGAGGGGAGGGCTAGAGGACGATTCGACCCAGTTTACAGCGATGATGATGCAGCCTACGCAGAAAAACTCGAGTACGATGCAACGAAAATCGGACCTCAAGTGGCTTGTCCCCACAGCGTCGACAACGTGCGTACCGTGCGGGAAGTCGGAAGGGTTGAAGTCGACCAAGCCTTCCTCGGGAGCTGCACGAATGGAAGGCTCGAGGACCTCATCGAAGCAGCACGAATCTTGAAGGGTAAAAGAATCGCCAACCGGGTGAGGATGCTTGTAGCACCTGCATCAAAGGAGGTTTACGAAGAGGCATTGAAGCGAAAAATCCTTAACACATTTGTTGAAGCTGGAGGGGTGATCGGGCTCCCCTCTTGCGCCGCATGCATGGGAAATCACATAGGCACCCTGGGGCCGGGCGAGGTCTGCATTTCATCATCGAATCGAAACTTCCTTGGGCGCATGGGGAGCCCCAAAGCGAAGATTTACCTAGCATCTCCCGCGACAGTCGCGGCATCCGCGCTCAAGGGAAAGATCACTGACCCGAGGGATGTGTGAATGGCCCGAGCTTGGGTATTCGGCGATGATATCAGCACAGACGCGATAATTCCTGGGCGCTATTTGCATAAGCGAGAGCCGAGTGAGCTGGCGAAGCATGTCATGGAGGGTGCCGATCCAAAATTCGCGAGCAAGGTGCGGAAAGGCGATATCATCGTGGCGGGAAAAAATTTTTGGTGGGGGTCGAGCCGCGCGCATGTACCGATAGCTTTTAAGGCTGCGGGGGTCCCCG
>CAZWMM010000191.1:0-1811 GCA_964634985.1 Hadarchaeota archaeon (SeqCode) | reverse complement strand
AATGTAGAAGCCGCAAAAGAACGCTTGGACAATATAGTTGAGGGCACGGAAAAAATAGAAAAGGAACTTGGTTAAAAAAACTTATCAAAACCTCACTTCTCTTCAAGGCTTAAACCTCAACAGCGCGGCAACGCCACCCAGCGCCAGCAACTGCTTGCCCGCGTCGTGCTCGGTGCTCACCACGATCACCTGCCCCCGCGTCCTTCGCACCTGCTCTAATACTTTATCTGTCCCCTCCCGATCCCGTCGGAGCAGCTCATCCGCCACCAGCAGCTTCTCGATTGCGCCGAGCGATGCGGCTCGCTCAACATCCGCCTTTCCATAGCTTACGAGCCCCTCCTTCGCTATTTCCGTCATCAGCCGCTCGACAAGTGATATCTCGTATGAAAAACGATCTTCACGCGAAACCCGCTCGACAAGCCCGCGGCGCACCATTTCATATAGTCCAGCTCTACCCCCCGAACTAACGTCGTCACGTCTGACCTTCGAAACGAGTTCTGGATATTTCTCACGCAGGAGTGCCACGAACGCATCTTTGGTGAAACCAGGCCCCCCAACCACAGCGGCTCGAATGCCCTCGCGCGAGATGATATCTTTTATCGCGGCGGTGAGCTTATGGAAAAATTTCTGCTCGTCAGCCTCGCGTTCAGCCGCGTAGCGTTTCCCAGCCCGCGGATGATAGATAGTTCCCAACTCATCGAGTCCATACTGGCGAACCAACGCGAGTTCAGCCGAAGCATCATCAAGCGCCACGAGGAGGACACGCGGACGATGGCTTGCACGGACGGCTTCCTTGACACGGTCGAGGTGTTCGGGGCGCCAAGTTTTTATGATGGCGAGCGTGGACCCAGGTTCAAGACTGAATGAGTGATGTTTTCCCACATCAGGTCCCTCGATGATGGCGCCGAGCAAGCGGAGACGGTTTACGTGCCTATGGAATTCCATACTTTCAACCCGGATTGAGATAGTCACGCGCCGCTTCTCGCGTCGCTCGGGCCTGAGCTTATCCTCGGCCTCCCGCTCTCGACGCCAAGTTGATGATATAGCTATGTCACCCAGCTCCACGAGGTGCTGGAGGTGCCAGAGGTCATCGAGCGACTCGACTGCTAGCTTGATTTTTCCATGCTTCAAGTCTTTGTGGACGATGCGCATACGCTCCCCATATTCCTCTCTTGGAACGCTTTTGAAGGTGACCATCATTTGGTAAGCAAGATGAAACCATACTTATGAAGCGCTTGCTTGAAGTAGCGTGAGGGGGGCCTCCGACCCTCCTTTACTGTTTCGAAGAGCGTAAACTTGGCTTGCCCAAGATTTCCTTGAGCGGTTTTCCATCGGTGGGGTAAATTTTGTAGTTACATTTCGTGCTTTTGAGTCTGGCGACCTTCTTGAGGGGGAGAGCGAGTACGGGGGTTCGATGAAAGCCAAAGCATAGCAAACCCGTGACCCCGGTCTCCTTCGCAGCAGCTTTAAGCCGTTCGACCTCCCAACGCGGCAGGTAGATCGGCCCGAACTTCGAGGTTTTCTTGCAACTCACAAGGTAACAGAGGTGCCCTTTTCTCGATATCTTCAGATCGACCCCAAGCGAGCTACCTGAGCGATCCCAAACAAAGCCGAAGCGCTCGAAGAGTCGGGCAACATAATATTCCCACTGGGTACCTCTTTGCTTTGCAGTTACCATTTATCTCGCCACCCTATCTCAGAGTTTTGGGAAATCTTTTTAAAAACGGTAAGAACTCTCATCCGATTCATCCTCGTATGTTGTGTGTCCAATACGCTTAGTTAAGATTTTGGGGGAGAGAGGTCACCGAAAG
>CAZWMM010000190.1:0-1844 GCA_964634985.1 Hadarchaeota archaeon (SeqCode) | reverse complement strand
TCTCCCCCCCGCTTAAATTATTTTCCTTTAAGGCGGAGCTTTATTGAAGGATATTCGCCGACCAATTTTTTGAAGACAGGTTCGAAGCTCTCTTCAGGTGCGAGTTCCCGCTGGACGAAGATGCCCGTGTGACCCACCTCAGTCCTGCGGGTCAAAACCTGCACTCGCTCACGCACGATTTCCAAGCCCACGCCCACGCGCTTCGCCACCTCAGCCTCCCTGCCCACGACTGGGCTCTCCAAGTGCCCCCGCGGGGTTGGCTCGATCAGCATCAGCCGCTTATCAACCCCTGGTACCCGCACCGCCCCCTCTACTTGCTTGACATCCGCTGCACCGCCGAAGTGGTAGAATTCTAGCTCGAGCGGCTTCGGCTCCACGAGGGGAAAGGTGGCCGAGCGATCTTCCTCGAAGTAGATGTGTGCCTTGGGGAGCTGCCAAGGGGTTGCCATCACTATCTCCCGTTTGATAGGCTTGAATCTCGCTTCGTGGAGTGCTAACTCGACCTTGTAGGAAGGCTCGACGCTGGGGATGAACACGTCGACATCGCTGCCCTTGTCCACATCTCCCCTTGCAACGCTCCCGTGCACTAGCGGGTTTAATCCGTTCGCCGCTAGGGCCTTCATCAACCCTAAAGCGTATTTTCTGAGTTCCTTGAAGAGCCGCCAGCGTTTTTCATCATAAGTTACCTCTTTGATGTCGGCTGCACGAATAGGCTTAACCATGCAATCAAAGCTCTGTTTCACGGTCGCCGATGACGAAGTTCTTACCCGTTAGGTGGAGCAAGGGTTTGACCAACTTGGCGTTCAGTCTCTTTTCTTTCACCGCTCCCTTTTGTGCGTGCGCCGCGACAACTTTCCCAGCTACCACCACGTACTCAGGTCCCTTGTGGATCCAATCGAGTTTGCACTCCAAATTAACCGGACATTCGACGATCCTAGGGGGCTTCACTTTCTCGGAGGGTTCCCAGTTCAGCCCCGCCTTCTCGAGTTCGTTGACCCCCCGCGGGAAACTTTTGCTGCAAGCGTACATTTGTTTTTTAATTTTCTCCGGCACGAGGTTGAGTACGAATTCTTCCGTATCGCTGACGTTGCGGAAGGTGTCGCTTTCATAGCTGGTTGAGAAAATGATAATCGGGGGATCTGATTCAACTGGTGTAACCCAAGACATCGGTGCAGCATTTATCCGCCCCCGTTTGTCGACTGTCGTGATCAGCACGATGGGTCGCGGAGCGATCAAACGATAGGCGTCCTCCAAATCAACCCTCATAAGATCATCTCAAACTCTCTTTCAACCACCTAAAATATTCAGAGGAACCTCGTTTGATTGGCAGCGCAATTATTTCCGGCACTTCGTAGCTATGGAGCTCCTTGATTCTCGTGGTTAAGCGATCGAGCTTTTCACCGGAGGTCTTCGCCAAGAGTAAAGCTTCATTTGCGCGTTCGATTTTCTTTCGCCACCAATACACCGAGCTCACGTTTGACACGACGTTTACACATGCCGCCAGCTTCTCCCCCACGATTTTTTCTGCGATGCGCTTGGCTTCCGCGCGGTCTTTTGTCGTCGTTAGCACGAGGTAAAACATGCCTACCTTGGGAAGTTTAAGCCCACACGTGTTATAAGGCTAGGGGAACGGATGAGCATCCTATGGCTGGCGCTGGCGTTCCTTGGCGTGTTTTGGCTAGCGGTTTTTGCGCTTAATCGCCGCTATGATCTGAAAAAGCGGAACATCGAGGTCGGGCCGGGGGTGCTGATGTGGCGCACCAAGCGTGGGTTGAATTTCATCGATCGCGTCGGGAAAGCCCACAAGCGGGGGTGGCGCATTTTTGGGACCGCCTCTGTAGTTG
>CAZWMM010000189.1:0-1845 GCA_964634985.1 Hadarchaeota archaeon (SeqCode) | reverse complement strand
GCGCTTGGGCTAAGTCTCCCACTTGAATTTTTTCCATTTCTTGAAGTGTTTGACGAGCCCACCATCTTTGAGTATTTCTAACAAAAACCTTGGCATGGGCCTCGCGCTGAAGGTCTTTCCCTTGCTCAAGTTCCTCACGATGCCCTTATCGAGCTCGATTTCGAGTCTATCGCCCTCATCGGTTTCATCGAAAACTCCTTCTCCTTCGACCACTGGCAGCCCCACATTTATCGCGTTCCTGTAAAATATCCTAGCAAAGGATTTCGCTACAACGCCACCCAGCCCGAGATGCTTGAGGACGAGTGGGGCCTGTTCCCTACTAGACCCGCAGCCAAAGTTCCTCCCGGCCACCATGATATCACCTCGCTCGACTTCTTTCGCGAACTCTGGGGCAATACTCTCCATCGCGTGTTTGGAGAGCTCTTTTAAGTCAAGGGTCTCGAATTTGTATTTGCCGGAGATTATAGCATCCGTGTTTACCGAATCGCCGAACTTCCAAGCTCTTCCCCGGAGCTTCATATCATCACCTTATGAATCCCCTCGGATCGGTTATCTTGCCTTTCACAGCTGAAGCCGCTGCCGTTAGTGGGGAAGCCAAATAAATCTCAGCCTCGGGGCTCCCCATCCGTCCCACGAAATTGCGATTAGAGGTTGAAATGCAAACTTCGCCGGGAGCCAAAATCCCGATGTGGCCCCCCATGCAAGGACCGCAGCCGGGCGAGCAAACGACGCATCCCGCCCCGACGAACGTTTTGATCAAACCCTCCTGCATAGCTTGAAGGTGAATTTTCCTCGAGGCCGGAACGACCAACATCCTCACACTTTTCTTCACTTTTCTCCCTCGGAGGATTCGTGCTGCTTCCCTCAAGTCTTCCAGCCTTCCATTCGTACAGCTACCGAGGAAAACTTGGTCCACCTCTTTACCTTCAACTTCTCCAACCGGTGAAACATTATCCACCGAGTGAGGTTTAGCGACTTGGGGCTCGAGTTCCTTTACGTTGAAATCGAAGACCTCACAGTACTCCGCATCCCCATCGCTGGCGATGGATGGAATTTCACCCCTTACTTTGTCTTTCAAATATTCTCTCGTTTTTCTATCGGGGGGGACGATTGCAGTTTTCGCTCCCATCTCGACAGCCATGTTACAGAGCGTTGCCCTGCCGGCGATGCTCATCCGCTCAACAGTGGTGCCACAAAATTCCAAAGCTTTGTAAGTTGCCCCATCGGTCTTGATCTCTCCGATGATTTGGAGGATCACATCTTTCGCCACGACCCATTTCTGCAGGCGCCCCTCGATTTTACATTTGATCGTCTCGGGTACCTTGAACCAAAGCTTTCCCGAAAGTAAAATCGCTGCCGTTTCGGTTGATCCTACCCCCGTGGCAAAAGCTCCGAGAGCGCCATGAGTACAGGTATGTGAGTCAGCGCCAGCGATCACCGAACCAGGTTTGACGTAACCCTCTTCGAGTATGAGCTGGTGACAAACACCTGCCCCGACATCGTACAACTTAATCCTTTGTTTGGCGGCGAAATCTCGCATCAGTTGATGAAGTTGCGAAGCCCCCTCGGAAGTGCTCGGGGCGATGTGGTCGATGATGAACACGATCTTGCTCGGATCCCAAACCCGCTTTCCACCCATCTCGCGGAAAGCCTTTATGGCGAGGGGTGCCGTGCCGTCTTGAGCCATGACTACGTCAATGGGGACGACGACGATATCGCCAGCCCCTACATCGCGACTAGAAGCCGAGCTTAGGATTTTCTCAACTATCGTCTTGCTCAAGCGCTTTCCCCCAAATATTCTGCGCTAACCTAAAAACAATTTTTCCGTCAGAGAATTTGGTTTTT
>CAZWMM010000188.1:0-1886 GCA_964634985.1 Hadarchaeota archaeon (SeqCode) | reverse complement strand
TCGTACCTGCTCAAAGGGCTTTGCGTTGATGAAACCTTTATTTTATACCAAGAGCTCGACCAAAATTTTTCCCCAGTGACTTTCCTAGCGAAATCACCAGGCGGGACCTCGTGGGTTCCGCAAGCTATCATGAGTTTGATGTCATCAGTTTTAGCTTCGAGGTGCTTCAGGAGCGAGGGCAAATAAGGTGATGGAAGCCTTTTGTTATCCGAGCATATTATGGCGGCTTTCTCGATTTTCTCCTCAGCGAGCTTTCTCGACCTCAGGGGGTTGCTCAAAGCTTCCCTCAAAAGAACCTCAGGTGATTTCGATGCACGGAACGGCTTTGGTTTTAACCAGCGGACTCGTTTTGAAGCAAGGATCTTTGAGTGGACGAATTTTCCCTTGCCGTAAGGTATCGATAGTTTTTGCATGACTACCCAAAACTAGTGAAGCGGCGATTTTATTTGCTTATCGGTTCTTTGAACAAGACTGGCGCAGAGAACTAACTCCGAAGTTGATACTCTGCCGTGGTTAACCAATTCTTTTAAAGAGTTTCCTTTGATACTAACATTGGGGGAAAGCATTGGAAGTTTGGGTTAACAATAATTCATTATTCAGCTGCTGGGGGCAAAACTGCCACCGATTTGCGGATTTGTGGCAAAAAACTTTATTGTATGATAAACCAAAGAATACCGAACTCCAGGGAGAAGCATGAGAATAGCGATGTTGGCTTGGGAGTCAATGCACTCAGTACGGGTTGGGGGGCTCGCGGTAGTGGTTACAAAGCTCTCCGAAGAGCTTGCAAAACTTGGGCATGATGTTCACATTTTTACGAGAGGTGCGGAAAGGCAGACCGAATATGAAAATATAAACGGCGTAGATTATCACCGGTGCAAGTTCGACCCTGGGCAAAACATACTCACATTTGCTTACAACATGTCTAAAGCAATGGTAGCGAGCGTTCGTGAGACCGAAAGATATAGGGGGAGATTTGATATCATCCACGGGCACGACTGGCACGTAGTGGATGCTCTTCATGATCTTAAACATGGAGGACGCCCAATAATCCTAACTTTTCACTCGACTGAATACGGTCGAAATGGTGGAAGGTTCGGCGATTGGTGGGAATATGGAGAAATCTCTGGAAAAGAGTGGTACGGCGGTTACATCGCCGACAAAGTCATCACAGTTTCACAAGCGGCGAGGAACGAGCTCTCTTGGCTATACAAGATACCCACGGAAAAAATAGATGTCATCCCAAATGCCATAGAGCCGCGAGAATATCAGATGTGGATTGACGCTGGTAGGATAAAAGAAAAATATGGTATCCATCCGCTCGCTCCCACGGTTTTGTTTATCGGTCGAATCGATTACCAAAAGGGGCCCGACATGCTGGCTGAAGCCATACCTAAGGTGCTCAGTAGCCAGCGGGATGTAAAATTCATTTTTGCAGGGGATGGTGGGATGCGGAACCACATTGAAAGTAGAGTCAAAGAATGCGGAGTTGGCCATGCGACGAGGTTTTTGGGTTTTATACCATTCTGGGCACATCTTGAGCTCCTCAACGCATGTGATATTGTATGCATCCCGAGCAGAAACGAGCCTTTTGGAATAGTCCTGCTCGAATCTTGGGCGACGGGAAGGCCTGTCGTTGCTACAGATGTAGGTGGATTGGGTGAGAACATCGAAAATTTCGTGGATGGGGTGAAAGTTTACACTTATCCTGACTCAATAGCTTGGGGGATAAATTACCTTCTCAACAATGTGGACGATATGAAAAGAATAGCGGCCAATGGAAGGGAGAAAGTAAAAAAATTCAATTGGGCGGGCGCGCTGGATAAGCTGATGAATGCTTACAAAGCATGCGGATGAGAAGAAACGGGTCAAGTGAGGACTAAGAGGAT
>CAZWMM010000187.1:0-1887 GCA_964634985.1 Hadarchaeota archaeon (SeqCode) | reverse complement strand
ACGATCACCGCAACCGATTCCGAATCTCCGAGCTGATGTTTGGCCTCCCCCTCCTTGAACGATGGATTCAAAGCGGTTACCGTGGCTCCGGCTTTCAAGACCCCGAAGAAGGAGATGACGAACTCAGGGCTGTTCCACATGAACAAGCCAACGGTGTTGCCCTTCTTTATACCGAGTTCCGCTAGTGCCGTGGCGAATCTGTCGGTGAGGATATCGAGTTCTCCGAAGGTTATCCTCTGGGGGTGTATCACGAATGGTCTATCTGGGAAGGCCGCAGCCGATTTTCTCAGGAGCTCGAACACGGGGATCTTGGGGTAATCCAGTGGAATTTTAACACCTCTTGTTTTTCCTCTCCCTCCCGGTTATTATATTTGGGTTATCACCCCGGTTTAAAAATTCTTGTGGTTCTGCGCTAGAAACCCATTGGCGATGTTCCTAATCTCTGTGGGGCGCTGCATCTCTGCGACATGCCTCCTTTTCTCTTCTAAAATTTCCTCAATGCCGAAAGTAATTCATAAAGCCTGTTTCCCCCTGAGTTCACCCCCCATGGAAACTTGAAGTTAAGATCTTGTTGGCTAGGATGGAAACACAAAACCTGAAATCCAATTGATATCATTACTAAATATTTCTCTGATATCTTTTAGTCCCAACCGTATCGCAATTAATCTTGTAAGACCGAGCCCCCATGCGAGTACTGGATATCGAATTTTGAGTGGATAAAGTACTTCAGGCCTGAACAATCCTGCGCCCAGGATCTCTACCCACTCATTCCTTGCTTTATGATAAACATCTGCCTCTGCCGAAGGCTCTGTGAACGGAAAAAATCCCGGCCTAAACCTTATCTTTTGAAAACCGAGTTTGACCATGATTTGTTTCAGATACCCCAGCATGTCGCGAAACGTTAGCCTTGGGTCCATCACTATCCCCTCGCACTGGTAGAACTCAGCGAGGTGCTTGTAATCTATTTTTTCGTGGCGGTAGGTGCGGCCGATGCAGAAAACCTTGACGGGCGGCTCGGGGTGAGATGCTAGGTAGCGGACGGTTGCCGCCGTGGTCTGCGAGCACAGCACAGGCCTTCGGCTGACCTCGGTGTTGAACTTATAGCCCCAACCGGTCGACCCCGCGACGCCTCGCTCGTGAGCAGCCGCCACCCTTCGAACCAACGCAGGGGATGGTAGCTTCGTCCTCCTAGGCTTCGAGAGCGAGAGGCTGTCGTGAATCTCGCGCGCTGGATGATCCTGGGCTTGGAAAAGGGCATCGAAGTTCCAGAACTCGGACTCGACCAAGTTACTCTCGATTTCGACGAACCCCATCTCGAGTAAGATCTCGCGGATCTCGTCGATGATTTGCTGTTGGGGATGCACCTTCCCGGGATAAACGGGGATTCCCGGAGCGACCACATCGTAGCGTCTGAGCTTGACCTCTCGCCACCGCCCGCTCGTGAGCAGCTCGTGAGTCAGTTCGCTCACTTCCTCGATTAGCTCGACGCCGAGGGTGAGGGCTTGGTTCCCGAGCTCGGTCAACCCCAGCTCCCGCTTAACTTCTTCCTCGACGCTCACCGACCCGCGCTTGACCAACGCGTTGAGTACCTCCCTCAAATTTGCTGGGATCTCTTCGACGCGGCAACTGCGGGCAGTCAATCGTTTGAGCAACACCTCGTCAGCGAACTTCTGCGAGAGCACCATCCTGCCCTTCCCCGTAATAGTCAAGATGCTCTTACCCTTCTGCTTGATGAACTCGGCCCAGCCCCTGCGCCGGAGCCACGCGAGGGCGATCCGTGCCTGCTCTTTCGTAAGGGCTGCTCGGGCGGTTATCTCATCAACGGATCCCGGGCGGCTGGCGAGTGCGACCAACATCCGTCGTTCAGGTAGGCCCTCGCGCGCGTAC
>CAZWMM010000186.1:0-1896 GCA_964634985.1 Hadarchaeota archaeon (SeqCode) | reverse complement strand
GACCCATAACCAGAGTACCGCACGCCCTCCAATGGTTTTCTGCTAGGATTTCGAAAGTGTTCACAACCACCTCCGGCCAATCATCTGGTTTGAAGGGCTTACATTTTCCCGCCATGTGCTTTTCAACCAGTCTTGGGCTGCCTGTTTCGATACCGGTTTGGCCGCCCATCGGCACATCCTCGCTCACATCCAACACACTGGACATCTCTTCGACGAGGTCCGGCGCACTCGCAACTGAAGAAAGCGCAAAATGACTAATCCCAACAGTTTCGACACTAGGATGATTTTTCACTGATCTGAAAAGCTCCACCGTGGCTTCTTTGTTTATCTCCAACCCTTTGGCCTTGTATCTTAACACATCTTCCGCGTGTAAGCATGGCTGCCTGCCTGCCCTTAGGTTGACCTCCACCTCCCTCAAGATGTGGTCGAGGGGAATACTCCGATACCATAAAAGTGTGGGTTCACAGAAATCACAACCCCTACCACAACCTCTCGCAATTTCAACGATTCCGTCGACAGTTGGCTCCTTGATTAATGGTATTTCCTCTGTGGGAACCAGTTCTCCGCGCACAACCCCTGGTAATTTCCCATCATTCACGGCACTTTCGAAAAGAGGGCCCGCTGTTTTCTCACCTTCCCCAACTACAACGCAATCTATCCCCAGCTCCTCCCGAATCTGTTCATCTTCAAGTTGCCATGCTCCGGGCCCCCCCACGATTATTTTAGGCCCAAATTTTTTAACGGAAGGATGATTCAATATATCTTTGAATTTTAACGCCATGTATGCTTCCCCACCGAACAAATGCGTGAAGGTGGAGGTGGCCGGTCCGATCCCTAAGGGGTCATTTTCGGTAATACCAACTACTTTCGTTTCCGGGCCAACAACTTCATCCAAGTGTTCGGGGTGGGCGACGATTACGTCTTCCCTCCGAAAGCCGTAGTCGAGTAGCGCTGCTTCGATTTTTCTAGTCCCGTTTGGCGCATATACAACCGAGCCGTCCCCGTTTGTTTCCACGGATGGGCAAAACACCGAGAAGTAAAATCGGTCTGGGATTAACCCCCGAGGCACACAAGCGCTGAAGCCGAGAAATAAGTGGCGGTGGTACTCGCTCATAAGTGTCCTATCTGCGGTGAGCACCACCTTGTATCCGAACATGCCAGCTAGCCTCCAACTGGGGTGCAAATTATCTTGCATAGGATTTTGATCGCAAGATATTTAGGCCTTTTTCTTCATGAATAAGTGTGATAAAAATGAAGGTGGGGAATATTATCACAGAAATATCTAGTTTTCTCGACATTCGTGCTACGGGTAGAAAAATTCTAAACATCTTGGCAAGGAGTAAAAGGGGACTTTTGATATCTGAGATAATCACTCGTAGCAAGAGGTCCGAGCGAGCAGTAAGGACCCACTTGAAATTCCTACTCCAGCTCCGCCTCATCAGGAGAAAAAGGACTATTACCAAAAAGGGGAAGATCGCCTATCGCTACCTCGCACTCCGAACTCATGAGTTAATCATGTCTGCAAAAAAGGAAACGCGCCGACGGTTATACCGATTGGAAACACGCATGCGAAGTGCTTGAGTGCGAAGATGAGAGAGTGGCATGGTCTAACGAGGGCCCTACCAACCTGAAGCCGGATTCCTCCACCGTCTAAAAATTTCCGTAAATTGGTTAGCGTGGACCTATTTTTTTCTCACGCGTTTCTTGCGGAGAGCATAAAACATTAAGATTGACGGCAGGATGAAAAGCGCGGCCACCAGAGAGTATGTGACCACAATCGCTGTTAATCCACCAAAAGTGCTCATCGCTGGCATCCTCGAGAGAACGAGTATCCAAAAAGAACCGACGGTGGTGGCCATCGCCGCCAGAAGCGCTGTGCCCGTGTTCATCACCGTT
>CAZWMM010000185.1:0-1984 GCA_964634985.1 Hadarchaeota archaeon (SeqCode) | reverse complement strand
GGGTCCTTCCATGAGGGAGGCTTTCCGTAGATTAGGTCGGAAACTAGCGCCAAGGCTCGGACGGCTTTCGGTCCAACGCCTCGGATCGCCACGAGCTCCTCGTAGCTCTCAGGTTGAATCTCGTAGGCTCGGCGAAGTACCGCCATCGTTTGATCGGTGAGTTCGCTGATGGCATGGTGAGTAGGCATCACGAGCTTGAGCACTTGAGGCGAACGCTCTAGGTAATCGTCGAGCGACCGTTGCTCTGCCTCTCGAACATGCCTTCCTAACCGCTTTGGATCATCGCGCGCGAGGTCAAGGCTCGCCTTTCGCGTTTCCTCACTCTCTCGTGCGGTCATATCGAGCACAACTTCCTCCCGACGGTCACCTGCGATGCCTGAATGAGGCTCCTCGACGAAACTTCGGACGCCTTCGGAGAGCCAGTGGTAGCGCCGAGCCAGCCTCTCGTGCATTCCCTGCTGCACCACAGCCCAATCTCCATCCTCGCTGAGCACGAAGCAGTGATGGTAGAGCTGGTAGCCATCCTGCAAGCAGGCATTGTCGACCTTCGCCGCCATTCGGCTCGCATACTTAAGCGATTCAATTTTTTTACTTGAGATGGAAAACGCATCAGCTATTTTTTTGATTTCGTTAGGCGTTCGTTTCGAAACTCTGCCTTTACCGCCGCAGACCGCTATGCCTAGCTCCCCGGGCTTCAACGCCTCTTTGAGCGCACCCATCGTCACCGTGGTCAGACCCGAACTGTGAAAATCGTATCCTAGTACGCAACCCAAAGCTTGGAAAAAGAAGGGATCGCTCACCCTGCGGAGAAATTCTTGTCTTCCGTATTCGTGCACGATGATCTCGGCTATGGCCCCGCCCAAGCGCTTCATCCGGCTGAATAACCATGGGGGGCACTTGCCACCGTGCAAGGGCAGCTCAGCGACTCCGACTCTCTTCATCGAAATTATTTTTGTCTTTATGAGATTAAACCTAATTCCAACTAACTTTCGAACGGAAATAAACCTAAATAACTGAGCAAACAACGCATTTTGGTAGAATGAAGTTTAACATCCCAACAAAAAACGAGAAACTCAAGAAGCTGATTCAGAAAGTAGAAAAAGATAAAGAACTCCAGACACTTTGGCGATGTGTGAATGTTGCTGCGATAGACCGCTTGGGTTTCACCGATCATGGGTCAACCCATGTGAAAATAGTCGCAAACGCTGTTTTGAAGCTCTGCCGCCTGCTCGAAAAGGTGGAGATGCCTGGCGTTGTGAAGGATCACAAACTTTCGAAGGAAGATTCTGAAATCGTGGTATTTCTTGCATCGGTCCTCCACGACATCGGAATGGTGGTGCAGCGCCATGATCACCAATTGTTCAGCACAACCATGGCTTATCCCATTCTCGATAGATTACTTTCGGACTACCCGCTAGAGGAGAAGACGATAATAGTTTCCGAAACTTTGCATGCAATCGCTTCGCATTACTCAAAAGAGCCCGCGCTCACGAAAGAAGCTGGAATATTCTGCATAGCTGATGCTTTGGATATGGCCCAAGGGAGGGCTAGAATACCATTTGACGCAGGGAAAATAGATATCCACTCGGTTTCAGCCCTTTCGATAGAAAACGTGGAAGTTCTAAAGGGGGAGAAAAAGCCGGTGATGATAAAAATAAACATGTCAAACTCAGCTGGCATTTTTCAAGTAGATGAATTGCTTGGCAAAAGGATCAAAAACTCTGGGCTCGGGGAATACATCGAAGTAGTTGCGGAGATAGCTGAGGTGGAGAAGAAGATATTGCATAGGTTCGAGCTACATTGAATTCAAAGCAATGCAAAGGATCTCAATTCTCTAGAGACGGATTTAGCATTCAGTAAAATTTTGAAACAACGATAAGATTTGGTTTTGTAATAGCCAGTAGTTTCATCATTTCGTCAAGTAATAACCAGCCGCTTTCTCCCGTGCCACGCGCTTCGCATAACCCTTCGCGACGAGCTCCAT
>CAZWMM010000184.1:0-1989 GCA_964634985.1 Hadarchaeota archaeon (SeqCode) | reverse complement strand
TGGTAAGAAGTTACTCATGGCAACCCCAAAGCTCCGAAAGGGGTTTATCCTGCTCAATTCGACGAAGACAGAAAATGTTCGGGAGGCGGCCAGCATTAGGGGTGCATTTAGGTACGGGCAGCCTGCCAACCTCAGTAAATTAAAAGTTGACTTGATAGTAGAAGGCTCAGTTGCAGTTGATCTTAACGGAGGGAGGGTAGGCAAGGGCTCAGGCTGGGGGGACCTCGAGTACGCTATTGCGAGCGAGTGTCGGGCTGTGGGTCGAGAGGTACCAATAGCAACGACTGTGCATGACCTTCAAGTGTTGGATTTGGCTATCCCCATGACCCCTCATGATATCCCCGTAGATTTTATTGCTACCCCTACACGGCTTATTAACACCAAAACACGCTATACTCGTCCTGGGGGCATTATTTGGGAAGAATTGGATGAGCCGCTGATTAGGGATGTCCCGCTCCTTCAAGAGATGAGAGCCACGTCATCAAATTTAAACATATAAACGGGGGGCGAAAGTATTCGTCTATCACCCATTAGAGGTTTCAAGTGCTAGGGTATCTGTATGAGGAATCCACAAACGATTGCAGGAGCCGATGAGGCGGGGAGAGGACCAGTTTTCGGCCCGATGGTGCTCTGCGGCGTGATGTTTGAGCAGCACGCGCTCGACGAACTCAAAGTAGCTGGTGTGCGGGACTCGAAGCTTCTCAGTCCTAGAAGGCGAGAAACGCTTGCTAGAATCATAACAGAGAAATCGCTCAGGATGGAAATTGTCGAGCTTTCACCCACCGAGATAGATGAATCTCGTCTCGTAAAGAAAATCAACCTCAATGAGCTTGAGGCTAAATCATTTGCTCAGATAATAGATCGGATCAAAGCAAAGTTCGTCTATTTGGATTCTCCTGACCCTGACCCGAAGCTCTTCGAGCAGAGGATTCGAAAATACCTTAGGAGCGAGCCAAAACTTGTGGTGGAGAACTTCGCCGACCGCAAGTACGTCGTGGTGGCTGCAGCCTCGATCATCGCAAAGGTCAGGCGTGATCAAAAAGTGGCTGAACTCCACCGAAAATATGGAGATTTCGGAAGTGGCTACAGTTCAGACCCGAGGACGATAGATTTCCTCCGACAGTGGATGCGCAAACATGATGAGTTACCCGAGTTCGCACGTAAATCTTGGGAGACTGCGCGACGCATCGAACGACAGGCAAAACAGCAGAAGCTCCTTTAACCTTTCGGCTATTTGAAGGATCTTTTTCGTTATTTACGGCGCGGGAATTGTTTTTTCCCCTCAACTGGGAGGAGGGTACACAGCTTGTCAACGCTTCCCTCCACACGTTCTGTGTGGTGCTCAAGCTCGCCCACATGCTTATCGAGCCTCTCGATGTGATGGTCCAGCGCCTTTGTGTGGCTACTGAGTCTGCGAAAATGGGTTAGAATCAAAATTATCACCATGATTTCGGTCAATAACACGATCAGTTCAAAGAAGAGAATGAGAGTTTGGATGTCCATGGACCCTCATGATACAATATGTGGTGTGCTTTTTAAGGCATTTACAGGCCTAATTTCGAGGCAAAAACCTTGAATCATGCGCTTTCGGCCAGACTTAGCTATCCCGCGCTGGCTTGCCCTTGTCCATGATCAGTTCGCCATCAACGAAAACCTGCCCGTGTTTCATGTCCTTGATGAGGTCGAGGTGGCTGGACGCGCGGTTTTTGCCGTGATAAGCACCGCGGTTGTTGCCTATGGCGATGTGGGCCGTGCCGAAAATTTTCTCGTCGATGATTATGCTTCCCCCTGTGTAAGCTGCACCCGGATTTGTGCCTATGCCGAACTCCCCGATGCGGTCTTTCTCTCCCGTGTTCGCATTAAGGAATTTGGTGAAATTCTCCTTGCCGCGCGCCGCTTCGTAGCTAACGACCTTGCCTTTCCTGAACTTGAGCTTCAGCCCCTCAAGCTTTCCGAACCCCGGGATCGCAACTCGCTTAAACGATATCT
>CAZWMM010000183.1:0-2006 GCA_964634985.1 Hadarchaeota archaeon (SeqCode) | reverse complement strand
CCCTTTTGGACCGCGTGATAATACTTTTCGGCTAGATTAAACAGGTCAATGGTATCTGGAGCGCAAAGCACCGCACGTGATTTATCGATTAGATAGTTATGGTAGATGCGCCTGCCATATTCAATTCCCCTGTTGTCAACTACTGAATACACATGGACCTCTGATTCCATTGATTTTCGTGAACCTTTTCGAGGTCGAGCCCCCAATAGAGGTGAACCAGCACATTCCTGAAACCAGCCAATTCCGACAACTCATCAGAGAGTCCGGATGGGATCATGCCCGTCTCCGAGAGTATCTGGAAGCTCTCCCTGTATGTCGATGGTCTTCTCAAGCTACGCTCGGCTATCAAGTGGTTCGCTATATCGATCGTCGCTTGGATGCTGACCAGCAGGGCATGCAGGACCATGTTCCGCTTGTCCCTGTCCCGCCGCAGCTCCTCGAGCGGGATGCTCTGGTACCTCCGCCAGTCCTCCATCGCCTGCTCGAGTTCCCTTATGTGATCAATTATCCCCCTTTTGTCGAACATCTCAGGCCCTCGCGAGCAATTTTTCGTCGAACCAGTCCAAGACCTCCCGGTAGTCCAAGTACTCAGACAGGACACGACCCTCATACTCAACCCGCTTGGCCGCATCCCTACAAAAGAGCAGTTTGCCGTCCCTTATGACCTCGTGTTGGAAGTAGACTGGAGAGAAATTGAGGACCTTCACGTCAAACTCAACTTCGTGCTTCAGCGCCATTTCAAGCGCCCCCACAACCCTCACGGCAAACCTCTCGGACTCGTACGCCGAAGGTGGCTCCGACAACAATATCGCGATGTCTATGTCCTCAAACTCTTTCCTAGCGTAAAAGGAGCCGAATAAATAGCCCAGCTCCACCTCTTTGAAACCCGACAAAGTCCCCACGATTTTCTTTATTATCTCCTCTTTTTTATCCATCCTTATCCCGCCTGACATTTTGCCCCTATGAAAATAAGCTTTCGCCATCTGCCCCGAACCCTCCCCTTTCACCTCACCACATTCATAAACCCGAACCCGAGCGAGTTCTCCTCCCCAAACCCCGCGTCCAGCCCGAACTGCAGCAACTCCCGCTTCTCCCCGCCCAAGTAACTGAACGAGAACTTGACTGAATTGTAGCAACCATCCACTTGAATCCTAAGCCACTCTAAATTTAGTTCTAACGCTTGACCATTTCATGAGCGCGCCTTCTCGGAACGCCCCTTTTAAAGGGAAGTTTTAATAAAGCAAAGTTCCAAGGAAAGATCAGGAATTCAGATGGGCATTGCTAAGCCGGATACGGCGAAGATCATAATCGAGGTGCTCGAACGAATCGACGACGAGGTGGAGGGCGCGATAGAGACGCTTGAAATATTGGGCGACAAGGCCACGCTGAAGAGAATCGAGAAGGGGCTGCAGGATATAAAGGCAGGCAACGTGATCTCTTTCGATGATTTCCTGAAGAAGCACGGATACTGATGATTCATGTATTCGCTCACCCTATCCAAGCACTTCGACCGGGATTTTTCCAGACTTGAGAAAGAAGTTCAAGAGAAAGTGGTTACAAAGTTGAAGGAAATATCCGACAACCCACGCGTCGGTAAACCATTGAGGGGGCGGCTCAAAGGACTTTGCTCGGCTAGGGTCGGAGACCATCGAATCGTCTATCAAATTTCAGATGAAAAGCGAGCCGTTTTCGTGATCACGGTAGCGCATCGAAGAGCTGCGTATAGGTGATGTCATCTCTTGCCGGGTTTTGCTATCTCGCTAAATTCATAAACCCGAACCCGAGCGAGTTGAGTTCCCCGAACCCGGCATCCAGCCCGAACTGCAGTAACTCCCGCTTTTTTCCATCCAGATAGCCGAAGGAAAACTCCCAGCTAGAACCAAATACCTTGACTTCCTTCCCCCCAAATATAACATGAATGCAAACCGGCCTCTTCTTAAACTCGAACTGCTCGAATACGGGGAACTCCTCCAATGGGGCGCCGTAAAACTCCCTATATTTCTTGA
>CAZWMM010000182.1:0-2080 GCA_964634985.1 Hadarchaeota archaeon (SeqCode) | reverse complement strand
AACTCGTACTCTGGAGTTCGGTTGAGTTTGACATGATCGAAATGCCCGAGGAGTGCGCGGCCACGAGCAGCATCATGCCTCAGAAGAAAAACCCTGTAGTCGCCGAGTTAGCGCGCGCAAAAACTGGACGCGTTTTTGGCAACTTGCTCGGCGCCCTCTCGGTGACAAAAGCCATGCCCCAATCCTATAACCTAGACCTTCAAGACCTCACACACCTCCTCTGGAGCTCCATCGATGAAGCGAGGGATAGCGTCGCCGTGATCGCCAAACTCATGGCCACCATTAAGCCGAAGCGAGAGGTTATGCGCAAGCATGCTGACGAGGGGTTTGCAGCTGCCACCGAGCTCGCCGACGCGCTCGTTCAAAAAACTGGGCTAAGCTTCAGGGAGGCCCATACCATCGTGGGCCGAATGATCGCCCATGTGGTGAAATCTGGCAAAGAGAAAGGAACAGAAGCCCTCAATCTCAAAGGCTTACAAGCCGCTGCCCGGGAGTTTCTGGGTAGGGAAATCCGAATCACCCGAGCTGAGCTAGAGAAAGCGCTCGACGTCAAAAGGTGCATAGAGACTAGGACGTTACCAGGTGGTCCAGCTCCGAAAGCTGTTAAGAGGCAACTCAATTCACTGAAGCTAATCTTGAGAAACCGTTCAAAACTAGTGCGTACGCAAAAGCTAGCTATTACAAAAGCCGAGACTAAATTGATGAAAGAGGTGAGGGGGCGCCTGCGTTGATCACTGCTGCAGTAGTTGGGGCCTCAGGTTACACGGGGGGAGAGCTGATTCGAATACTCGCGAACCACCCCGACGTGGAGATCACCGGTGTCTACGACATTCGAAACGTAGGCATGACTGTGAGCGAGGTCCACCCGAATCTCCGCAGTATAGTTGATCTTAAGATCGGGAAACCGGACTACCAAAAAATTGGGGAGTCCGCTAAGGTCGTCTTCGTCGCTACACCCCATGGTGTTTCGATGAAGTTCGTGCCTAAATTGCTCAAGGCTGGCGCGAGGGTGATCGACTTAAGCGCCGATTACCGCTTTGATGACCCTAAAGTTTTTGAGCGCTACTACATCAAGCACGAGAGCCCGGAGGTAAAAGGTGTGTACGGGCTTCCTGAGTTGTATCGTGAAAAGATCAAGCGCACAAAACTCATCGCCAATCCCGGGTGTTACCCAACTGCCGCGATTCTCGGCCTTGCGCCCCTCGTCAAGCAACGCTTAATCGATCTTGACCACATCGTGATCGATGCTAAGAGCGGGACTTCGGGAGCAGGGGCTGCACCAAGCGAAACAACGCACCACGCGCTCTGTGGCGCAAATATGCGTGCCTATGCTGCCACTACCCACCGCCACACACCTGAAATCGAACAAGAACTTGGTAAGCTCGTGAGGGGGAAGCTGGTAGTACACTTCACCCCCCACCTGATCCCGATAGTGCGAGGCATCCTCTCTACTGCCCACGTCTTCTTGCGCAGACGAACATCGAGGAAGGAGTTGCTTGGGGTCTACCGCAAGTTCTATGGGGGGGAGCCCTTCGTGCGAGTGCTAGAGGGACTACCTCAAGTGAACTTCGTGGTGGGGTCGAACTACTGCGACATTGGATTTGAGCTCGATGCTCGAAGCGATCGCTTAGTCGTTGTCGCTGCGATCGACAACCTCATCAAGGGAGCTTCTGGGCAGGCAGTTCAAAATATGAATGTGATGTTTGGCTTTGAAGAAAGGGAAGGATTAGAAGCCCCAGCGCTGCGACCTTAGATTTCGGATAAAAAACCATTTTTCCACAACCTTTAAAGTCGACTTTCCCATTGAGATTGGTGTCAGTGTGATCAAGATAATCAAAGGCGGCGTGACGACGGTGCCCGGATTTCTCGCTGCTGGAGTGCGGGCAGGCATAAAACACCGTGGGTTGGACCTCATGTTGATCCTGAGCGAAGATGGTCCAGTCACAGCTGCTGGTGCGTTCACAACGAACCTCATCAAAGGTGCACCGTTGCTCGTGACCGCGAAAAACTTGAAAAACGGAAAACTCGCGGCCGTGGTCGCAAACAGCGGCAGTGCAATCGCATACACGGGCAAGCGTGG
>CAZWMM010000181.1:0-2104 GCA_964634985.1 Hadarchaeota archaeon (SeqCode) | reverse complement strand
CTAGTGGTAGCGGGGAAACTACCAGCAGCGGGGTAGAGCGGCAGTAGGAAACTACTCTGCCCCCATGGCAGCATGGAGTGCCCGCCGGTCGTGGAGAACCACGGGCGAAGCTCATAAGGCGTCAAGCCGTGAGTTTGGCGCTCCTGCGAGACCCGGAGACGTCTGTGCGTTAAGCGCTGGCGCGGGAAGTCGACGGTTCAAGAGGGAGTGACGTAAAGTCTCTCTCTGAGGTTCCGTCCCCCGCTACTCATCTAGTTTGGTTGTAACCTGTGTTCTGAAGGGTTAGAGCTGCCTAATACTGCCGCCGCCTGATAGCCATTTAAAAATCATCGATACTTCATATGTGTGTTTTATTCAGTTGAACTGAAAATTTGGGTGGGGTGCTCAAATGCCTCAAGCGGTCGTAAACGTGGGGCTCGTGGGTCATGTGGATCACGGCAAGACAACGCTTGTTGAAGCCATCTCGGGCATCTGGACCGATGTGCACTCAGAGGAGATCCGCCGGGGCATCTCGATCCGCCTCGGGTACGCCGACACCTCGTTCACTCGCTGCTCGGAGTGCGGCCGGTACAGCGCGAATGAAAAGTGTCCCTACTGCGGAGCGAAGACCGAACCCCTACGCCGAGTTTCGTTCGTCGATGCTCCAGGACACGAGATGTTGATGGCGACGATGATCTCAGGGGCTGCGATAATGGATGGAGCCGTACTCGTCATAGCTGCGAACGAGCCATGTCCCCAACCCCAGACGAAAGAGCATTTGATAGCACTGGACATCATCGGGGTGCACAACGTCGTCGTCGCGCAGAACAAGATCGAGCTCATCTCTCGCGAGAAGGTAATGCAGAACTACAGGCATATAAAGGAGTTCCTCGCGGGCACATTTGCGGCCGATGTTCCAATAATCCCCATCTCAGCTATCCATCGCGCGAACATCGACAAGCTGATTCAGACGATCGAGGAGCACATCCCGACGCCAGAGCGCGATCTTTCGAAGCCACCGCGGATGCACGTCGCCCGATCATTTGATGTGAATCGCCCCGGGACCAAGCCCGAGCGATTGGTTGGTGGGGTTTTGGGAGGTTCGCTCCTTCAAGGGAAACTCGGGATTGGCGAGGAGATAGAGATCCGCCCGGGCATGAAGGCAAGCCGGGAGGGGAGGGCGACGTGGCAGCATTTGAGATCGAGGATCGTGAATCTGCACGCTAGCAGAAGTCCAGTGGAGGAGGCGGTGCCCGGAGGGCTCATCGGTGTGGGTACAGAGCTTGACCCATCACTCACGAAAGGCGATTCACTTGTGGGTTCTGTCGTAGGGGCGCCGGGGAGTCTGCCAGAAGTGCTTGAGGCTCTCGAGCTTGAAGTGCACCTGATGAAGCGCGTGGTCGGGCTCCCCAAGGAGCTTGAGGTGAAGCCCCTAACCACGGGTGAGCCTCTCATGCTGAACGTCGGGACGGCGATGACGGTGGGCACGATCACCAGTGCCAGGGGAAACCGAGTGAGCGTTTCTCTTAAGCTGCCGGTCTGCGCGGAGCGGGGTGCTCGGGCGGCACTCAGCCGCCGCGTCGCCGGAAGATGGCGTTTGATCGGGTACGGTATAATCGGCTGAGGGAAAAACTTGCAGCTCATCGCGGATACCAGCTTTTTGATGATACCCGGCATGTTCGGCGTCGATATCGTGAGCGAGCTCGAAAGGTTGCTCGAGTGTCGCTATGAGTTGATAGTCCCAGAGCCTGTCGTGCAGGAGCTAAAGCGAATTTCAGAGTATGGTAAGCCAAAAGAAAGGGCTGCCGCGGGGCTGGGTCTGCGATTAGTCAAACGAGGGTCGGTCATAAAGGTGGGGGGTGAAGCTGATGAATCTATATTAAAGCTCTCGGCTCAAAAGCGGTGTGCGGTCGGAACCACCGATGTCGCCCTTCGGAGGCGACTCAGGAAACTCAGGGTCATGGTGATCTATTTACGGCAGAGGTCCCACCTCGCTATGGTGGGCTCAAGCGGGTGATGTAACGGTACTGGAGTTCCTTACACCTATTGCGGGGCTGGCCGCACTCGCCACGGCTGGAATCGCCGCATACCTAGTCCTGAAGGAAGATCCTGGATCCCTCCGCGT
>CAZWMM010000180.1:0-2111 GCA_964634985.1 Hadarchaeota archaeon (SeqCode) | reverse complement strand
AGTATCAAGTCGCGCCATTTCATGCCGCCGGTCTTTGACCGGCGGTACTTGACATATTACTTTCGGTGACCTCTCTCCCCGAAAACTGCTTAAGAAGGATTGAGAGGTGGTAAGTGAGAACCACGCAGATGCAAAAGGTGACAGAATGGTGGGGCAAAAGTCGCTTAAGGGGCCTGCTGAGAAAAAAATAAAAATCATAGTAGATCACCGGGAGAGCCCTTCTGGGGTTATAGATGAGCTAATGCGACTTGGTGTTGAGGTTGAAACGCGCCAGCTCAAGGTAGGAGATTTCATTTTATCGGATCGAGTGGGGGTCGAGAAAAAATCGACAGGCGATTTCCTTCAATCAATCGTTGACAAGCGTTTGCTGAGCCAAGCTAAACAGCTCTCCGAAACTTTTGAACGCCCCGTGCTGGTCTTGGAGGGGAAGGGCTTGTACTCGCGAAGGGCGATCCACCCGAATGCGATCAGAGGAGCTTTAGCAGCACTCGCGGTGGAATTCGGAATTCCAATCTTACCTACCGAGGATGAAACGGGGACAGCAGAGATCCTCGTCGCAATCGCTAAACGCGAGCAGATAGGGGAGGCCAGAGAAGTCGCGATTCGCGGGGAGCCGAAGGTGATGACCCTGCCTAAACAGCAGCGCTTCGTCGTCGAGGGCTTGCCGGGCGTTTCGGTTGTACTCGCCAAGAGATTGCTTGAACATTTCAAAAGCGTGGAAAGGGTCATGGGTGCATCGGAGAAGGAGCTCCAACAAGTATGGGGCATAGGGAAGAAAAAGTCAAGGGAGATCCGACGGGTGTTGAGCAACAAATACGAGGAAGAGGGAGAGGTAACTTAGCGTTTATCTTTCAACCATGGACTTTATTCGCGCTAGAGCTCCTTTGATGTTTTCCATGGATGTCGCGTAGCTGAACCTGATGTGGCCCTCACCGTAGGGGCCGAACTCGCTACCGGGCACGGCCGCAACCCCGGCCTTTCTCAACAAGCGTTCGCACAGCTCAGCGGATTTGACGCCCAATTTTTCGATGCTCGAGAAAACGTAAAATGCCCCCGCGGGTTTCGTGCATTCAAACCCATAGATCGAGTTCAGGCCTTTAACGATGAAATCGCGCCTCCTGCGGTACTCCTCGCGCATTTCTTTCACGCAATCCTGGGGCCCTTGAAGCGCGGCCACTCCAGCTGCTTGGACGAATGCCGCGGCACAAGTTGTGGAGGCCTGCTGGATTTTCACCATTTCCTTCGTCAGCTCCGCGGGTGCAGCAGCATAGCCCAAACGCCAGCCCGTCATCGCGTAAGCCTTCGAAAAGCCGTTGACGTAGATCGTGCGTTCGTGCATCCCAGGTAGGGAAGCTATGCTAGCGTGCTTGCCATCGTACACTAGGCAGTCGTAGATTTCATCGGATAGCACCCATAGCTCATGATCCTCCGCAAGTCCTGCTAGAGCCTTCAGATCTCGCTCGCTCGCCACCGCGCCAGTAGGATTGTTCGGGTAATTGAGGAGCAACATTCTAGTTCTTGGAGAAATTTTTTTCTCGACTTTTTCAGCGCTTAATCTAAATTTATCTGCTCGGGTCGTCTTCACGTACACGGTTTTCGCCCCAGCTACCTGGGCGATGCCTTCGTAGGTCCAGCACGGGCTCGGGATTATCACTTCATCGCCGGGGTCTAAAGCCGCCGCCATTGCGCAGAAGATCGCGTGCTTAGCGCCAGGGGTAACTAAGATCTCTTGAGGAGTTGTCTGGATTTTTTTTGCGCTTAGGTGCTCGGCGATCGCTTTTCGTAATTCTGGGACCCCTGCGCTTGGTGTGTACTTCGTTTTGCCTTTTTTCAGGGCTTCCCGGGCAGCTCGTTTGATGTGTTTGGGAGTGTCAAAATCGGGTTCGCCGACCTCCATGTGGATAATGTTTTTGCCCTCCGACTCCAGCTGCTTGGCCAAGGCGAGCATCTTAAGGGTGCCTGATTCGGGCATTGCTTCCATCCGTCTGGCGGCCTTCAACCTATCCCCCCTAAAGTTTTACGATAGGCAGTATAAATTTACTCGGATTCACATGCATTGGATCGATAGCGTTTCGCAAGCGTTAATGCCTCGACGGAAGAAAAAAGTCATC
>CAZWMM010000179.1:0-2197 GCA_964634985.1 Hadarchaeota archaeon (SeqCode) | reverse complement strand
AGCCACGCGCCAGTCGATAAGGCCTGAAAGCATCTAAGGCCGAAGCGACTCCCGAAAATAGGCATCCTTGGTTATCGGTGACTCCGTCACGGCAACCTGTGGTGACATGGGTTGCTGGATGACCTGCAGCCTGGGACTAGAAGATCCCGTTGCATGGCCACGGGTGTAAGCACCGAGCTTCGGCGAGGTGTTCAGCCCGGTGGTACATATCGGCTGAAAAGTTCCATTGTCCGGCTACTGGGCAGCCTATGCATGGCGTCAAATTGTTAAAATCAAAAAAATGATACATTTTAGCTTTTTGAAACGGGGACATTACAAAAGGAGACTCGAATTTTGGGCAACAAAAAACAGCTGTTGACACCCACGCTCGTAGCTGGCGAAGTTTATGGGAAACTTATCGCGCCTTTCTCACAGGTTGCTTCACATGCCCGACACTCTATGCATTCATCCGGATTCACAACCACGGCTTTTTTGTTCTTTACCTCTAACACATTCACCGGACAACCCTCGACGCATGTGCCACAACCATCGCATTTTTTCGAATCTATGGTGGGTACTTCGGGCATTTCACATCCCTCCTTCTTTTTGTTTTAGAAGATTGCTTAAATAGCCTGCTATCCGATTGCGAAGGGATTTGCTACCTGAATCCAAGAGTTCATCTAGCGCGAGACAATTTTGTTTGAAGTCGGTTGAAAATTTATCAGGATATCGCTCCAGCAGTTCGCGCGCAGCGCGTTTGATGTAAGTCGATCTCACCCGCCCCATCCAATACACCCCACTTGGCTCTTTCGACCCATTAAAAAGCTTTTTCCGTTAGTCGATGCTCCTCGCCACACGTAAAGCTAGCTCTGCGACTTCGTTCGGCGATCTCCCAAGAAGTCTTATCATGGCTTCTTTGCCCCTAGCGCCTCGATCGAAGATCAGTTGGGGCACTTTGCCAGCTTTTCCGATCGCTTGTTCCGTCCCCCACTTCATCGTTTTAACGCTTTTGGGTTCTTTGCTCCGGTCGAACTCATACATGCTCAGCCCGAGTTTTCTGCAGGCGCGCATGATTTCCTCAGAAAAGCGGATGTTCAGTCCAGCCCGAATTTTGGGGTCGTGGTACATTGCCGTAAGCACCAAGTTAGCGACATGCTTAGAACCGCCGAGTTTTGGGAAGCCCGTGAGGTGGGCGCTTGAGCCGACCTTCACGATTCTGCCTGATAGTCCGACCACATCCTGAATCTCATCAGCACCCGGCAATGCCATTACGATGTTAGAACCGACTTCTGGCAGGATCTTGGCGAAACTTGAGTCTTCAGCGAGAAGTTGAGCCGCCCGCCACACTTCATCGAGTGCACGGCCAAGCTCAGCGCTCAGGAAAAGTGCAGCCATCTGGTTAACTGGTTTGGTTCCCTTTCCAACTTCGAGTCTGCACTCGATCGCGCCCCCTATGAATTCCTTTGCACTTCCGATTGCTTCATCCATGGTAGCTCCCTTGGCGAGTTCAGCCGTTATCGCCGATGCAAAGGAGCAACCCGTGCCGTGCGTCGGCTCGCTGGTAACGCGAGGGCTCTTGAATTCCTTGAATTTTCCATCTACATATAGCAGGTCGATGATTTCTCGTCCCTTCAGGTGCCCACCCTTGATGAGAACTGCTTTAGGGCCGAACTTTGAGATCTCGCGCGCGGCCTCCCCCATCTTAGCTTTAGACATGATCTTTAACCCTGAGAGCCTTTCAGCTTCGGGGACGTTTGGGGTGACGAGCTCCGCACACGCCAGCAACTCTGTAAGCTCTTCGAATGCATCCTCGCGCAGAAGGGGGGCGCCTGTAGCCGCGAACATGACAGGATCAACCACTAGATGGAGTTTATATCTCTTCACCCCAGCCTCAACTACCTTGATTATTCCCGCGCTGCTCAACATCCCTGTTTTTGCCCACTCGACCTCGAAATCTCGCATCACTGTGTTGAACTGCGTAGTCACGAATTCAGGCGGCAATTCGAAGATAGCATCGACTCCTCGCGTGTTCTGCGCAGTTACAGCAGTTACCACGCATAGCCCATGGACGCCGAAAGCGGCGAATGTTTTGAGGTCGGCAGCCATACCCGCTCCACCGCTGGAGTCCGAGCCCGCGATTGTGAGGGCGCATGGTGCCTTCATGCCTCCACCCCAATCAAGTAGGTCGGGCGGGCTTCGATTATTTTTACATCGATGA
>CAZWMM010000178.1:0-2203 GCA_964634985.1 Hadarchaeota archaeon (SeqCode) | reverse complement strand
AGTTCTGATGCTCTTGAGTGAGCCGATCGCTTTTTTCCTTGAGCTGTTTCACCTTTGGCTCAATCTCGTCGAGGCTCTTTTTTGCCAGTTTTAGGGTTTGTTCGAACGTCAGTTCTTTGACGGTTGCGGGTTTTCCTACGGGTGGCCCTAGGAATTCTTCCATTTCCTTGAATTTCGCGAGCAGGGGCGAGAGTTCAAATGCTTTTTCGCCGAGAGCCTTTCGCGTCACCTCCAGCTCCGAAATCTCCTTCAGCTGGACTACGCCTGCTTCGTGCAGCATCGCGACAACTTTGTCATGTACCCGCTGAGGGACGATCACGCGGAACTTGAGCATCCTCACCGTTTTGAACATCGGGTCACCCAAGGATCGTGCTTAAGACGAGCTCAATTGCCTCTTCACGCCGCCTTGCGGCTTTCTGCCTCGTCATCAGGATCTGCTTTCGCGTCTTCTTCAGCATCTCCTGCACATCCGCTTCGGCCTCTTTTCTTGATTCCTCAAGGATCTCCTGAACCATTGCTTTTGTTTCGAGCTTTGCGTCCCTTTTCAGTTTTTCAACTTCCTTACGGGCAGACTCTAAAATCACTGCGGCTTCTCGTTGTGCTGCTTCTACTTGTTCCTTGGCTTTTTTCTCCGCCTCGAGGATCTCTCGAAGACTTTCTTCCACTATTGCCCCACCGTTGAGTTTTATCTATACTGCTCATAAATTATAAGAAAATCTATAAAAGTGTAGTTGCTAATCACAGCCGGAACTAGGGTGTTCGATTGGGGAAGATCGTCCGAATCACAGGCCCCGTGGTGGTCGCCGACGGTATGGGGGGTGCCGAGATGTATGAACTCACCCGAGTCGGCGAGGAAGGTTTGATAGGTGAGATAATAGGCCTGACGGGCGACCGTGCGACCATCCAGGTGTACGAAGAGACCTCTGGCATAAAACCAGGCGAGAAGGTCGAAGGCACGGGAAATCCCCTTTCAGTCGAGCTTGGCCCCGGGCTCATCGGCGCTATTTACGATGGTACGCAGCGGCCTCTCACTATCATTCGCTCGAGAACGGGTGACATGATAAAGCGAGGCGTTTTCGCCCATGCTTTACCTCATGATAAAAAGTGGGAGTTTGTGCCTAATGTCAAGCGAGGTGCGGAGGTCGTCGAAGGAGATGTGCTCGGAACGGTTAAGGAGAGCAAGTTAGTCGAACACCGGATTTTAGTCCCCCTAGGCGTTAACGGGAAGATCGTGGAACTTGTGGACGGCGCACACAAGATTGAGGACATCATCGCCACGATCGAAACTGCTGGTGGCAAGCGAGAGGTTGCGATGATGCAAATTTGGCCCGTGCGACGAGCGAGACCGTTCAAGGAGAAGTTCGATCCGAGCGAACCTCTCATTTCTGGACAACGTATTATCGATACCTTCTTCCCCATTGCCAAAGGGGGAACGGCCGCGATACCTGGAGGATTCGGCACCGGAAAAACCGTGATGTTACATCAATTCGCAAAGTGGGCGGCTGCGGATATCATCGTATATGTCGGTGCGGGTGAGCGTGGAAATGAAATGTGTGATGTGCTCGTTCACTTCCCCCAGCTTAAAGACCCACGCACGGGAGAGTCGTTGATGGAACGAACTACGCTTATCGCTAACACGTCCAACATGCCGGTCGCTGCTCGAGAAGCTGGTGTTTATACGGGTATCACCATTGGAGAGTACTTCCGGGACATGGGATATGATGTTGCTTTAATGGCGGACTCAACTTCGAGATGGGCAGAGGCCATGCGTGAGATTTCCGGAAGACTCGAGGAGATGCCAGGCGAGGAGGGCTTCCCAGCTTACCTCGCTTCGAGGCTCGCCGAGTTCTACGAGCGATCGGGTCGGGTTCGAACGCTCGGTAGCGACGAGAGGTATGGTTCCCTCACCGTACTCGGCGCGGTTTCCCCACCTGGGGGAGACCTCTCGGAACCTGTTTCTCAAAACACCCTTCGCATCGTCAAGGTATTCTGGGCTCTCGACACTGGGCTAGCCGACCGCCGTCACTTTCCAGCCATCCATTGGCTTACGAGCTACTCGCTTTACTTAGACAACGTGAGAGATTGGTGGAGACAAAAGCTCAAGCAGGATTGGAAAGAGCTGCGCGATGAGGCGATCGCCATGCTTCAAAAAGAGGCCGAGCTCGAGGAAATCGTGAAGCTCGTTGGACCGGATGCCCTGCCC
>CAZWMM010000177.1:0-2211 GCA_964634985.1 Hadarchaeota archaeon (SeqCode) | reverse complement strand
GGGGCCCAAAACCAAAGAACCATTCGCTAGTACTCAGTTTTTTACTCCAGATGGGTGTCGAACGCTGTCAAGGTTGTCGTTTTGCGGATGTGCGGGAATTTTCTAACTTTAATGATCGTCTTATCCATGTCCTCGTATTTTCCCTCCAAGACACAAACTATGTCGTAATCCCCGTGCACGAAATCAACATTAATTATGTTTTCCATTTTCTCGAGTTGGCGTATGATGCTTGCCTCATTTCCCGGGTCAACTTCTATGAGCAAGTAAGCGCGCTTTTTAAAAGCGACTAACGCACCAGCTATTTTCATCCCCCCCCAACAACTGTTATGCCAACTTCTTTATATTTTTTAAATCTATCGGTCGAAAGCCAAATACGAAGGGAAAAATAAGGTAGGGTGGTGGACTGTGGGACTGATATTTTTTGGTGGATATGATAAGAAGGCAAAGCTCGTCAAAAGGAGAACAGTGCTTTCCTACCTTCAAGAGCTCGGGATAGACATCCACGCTGAATGCGGGGGGCATGGTGAATGTAAAGGATGTTTGGTCAGAATCGATGAAGCCGATAGTTTGAACCCCCTGACAGATGTGGAAAAAGAATTCATCACTAAACAAAACTATCGGTTGGCTTGTCAGGCGCGGATCCTAAGGGAGGAAAAAGATGTTTTCGTTGAGATTCCGAAGAGGGATTATAAAATTTTGGAGAGGGGAAAAAGCAAAAAAATCTCATTAGATCCTGCGATCAAGGTTGTTTCAAAAAAAGTTTACTGGAAAGAGAGCAGGGAGATCGACGATTACGAAGGAGAGCTATACGGGGTGGCTCTGGACATCGGAACGACGACTCTTTCCATGTACTTGGTCGACTTGGAAACTGGCGACGAACGCTTTGTCTTTTCCAAGGAGAACCCGCAAATAAGGTACGGGAATAACGTCATCAGCAGGATAACCTATGCGAGGGAGAAGAGCCAGAGAGATTTAGAGAGGACCATCAGGGAAGGAATAAACGAGATGATTCGACAGGTTCCCATCGACCCGAACCACATATATGAAATGGTCGTTGTTGGCAATTCTACCGTTAGGGATTTGTTCGTGGGCCATTCGGTGAGGTCACTTGGGGAAGCCCCCTTCAAACCGCTGAGCGAGGAAGCTGTGAATGCGACGGCCAAGGATTTGGAAATTGAAATAAATCCCAAGGCAAACGTGTACGCCTTTCCTTTGATAGGCGGGTTTATCGGGGGGGATGCCGTGGGCGTCACGCTCGCGACTGGGATGTACAAGAGCCGTGCAATAACCATGGCGATAGACATCGGGACCAACACCGAGATAATGATCGGGAATAAAGAGAGGATAATCGCGACCTCTTGTGCTTCTGGGCCCGCTTTCGAGGGATCCGGGATAAGGTGGGGAGTCGGGGGGGTTGGAGGTGCTATATCTAAAGTGGAGATAGACGATGACCTAAAAGTCAAATATGAAACGATTGATGGATTGGAACCGATCGGGATCTGCGGTTCGGGTTTGGTGGATTCCCTTGCCCAGATGCTCGAGAGAGGGATCATCGACTGGAGGGGCAAATTCACCGAAGGCAGAAAGGAATTCATCATCGTGAAGAGAAAAAATCCCATAACGCTGGACGGAGAGGACGTGGATAAGTTGAAACTCGCAAAATCCGCGATATCCCTAGGTGCGAGGGTTCTGATGGATAAATATGGTGTGGGTACTAAGGATTTGAACAAAATATATCTGGCTGGGGCTTTTGCGAATTACATAAACACGAAAAATGCTCACAAAATTGGAATGCTTCCCGAGGTACCGTTAAAGAAAATAGAAAAAGTGGGAAATGCGGCGGTGGAGGGGGCAAGAGAGGCGCTTTTGTCTATGAAGAAAAGAAAGGAAGCTGAAGAACTGGCCAGGAAGATCGAACACGTGAGGCTGGAAGAAGAGAAAGATTTCATGGACGAATTCATGAAAGAACTCAGTTTCAAAAAATACGAGCCGAGTTAATTTTTCCGCCTCCTCGCCAATTTCAACTTGGGATTGGGCCCATCTGTTTTGATGATTTTGCCATCTTTAACTAACTCGTCGATGTAGAGGTCAACTGTCCTGCCGGTATCACAGTGCTTTTCTCTGTTGGCCCAGTTTCCGGCAGCGCCCACGATAATTTCTTTCAACTTATCAACTTCGATTTCCCCGAACTCACCTATTTTTTTCAACATG
>CAZWMM010000176.1:0-2245 GCA_964634985.1 Hadarchaeota archaeon (SeqCode) | reverse complement strand
GTGTCGCGTTCGTAAAAATCCCTCGGAAGCACGCACACATCTACCAAAGGAACTTCGCTGGAAATTGATATTAAGATATCCAACGTAGCTAGAGGTGGAGGTTGAAAATGAAACTTGACCCAAAGGTGCGTGAAAAGTATCCCGACTTCGTCGCGGGCTACGCGCTGGTAAGCGGCGTCACAATCGAGCCGACTGTTGAAGGATTGGTTGAGCGGAAGCGCGAAGCCTTCAGCGAAATTAAAGCGAGATATGGCGCCATCAACGTGCTCGACTTGCCTGAGGCCAAGACCTACCGAGCCTTATTCAAAGCGATGGGGGCAGACCCATCGAGCTACCGCCCGGCTCCTGAATACCTGCTGCGCCGAGCACTAGACGATCGATTCCCATCTATCAATAACCTCGTCGACTCCTGTATGCTAGCCACGGTTGAGCACTGGATCGCAGTTGGGGTCTATGACTCGGACAAGGTAGATGGCCAAGCCGTCACAACGCTAGCGGGCGAAGCCGAACCATTCAATCTCATCGATGGGCGGAAGCTGAGCCCTAAGCTAGACGAGATAGTGCTCCGCGACAACCAAAAGATGCTAGCCGCTTACACGCTGGGGGACGCGAAGGCGGCGATGGTAACGCAGAAGACTTCAAACGCTTTGATCGTGCTGTGGAATGCCCCAGGAATTGGGCGCGATAGAGTCGAGGTTGCTCTAGGCGCGGCCTCTACCTATGCTCGGAAGTACTGCGGCGGGCACGTGGAGCGAAGCGAGGTGCTCTAGGGAAGAGATGATCCACCCGCTTACTTGGCTAGGAATAGCACTCACCCCTATGGGCGTTGCCTTGGCATTAATCCCAATCATCGGAATTTAATTGACTCCTAACTTTTCTCCTTCAGCTTCAGGATTGCTTCCGCGATGTCGCCGCCTGTTTCGCGAAGCGCTTCCACCGCAACATCTCGCTCGACTCCCGTCTGCTCAGCAACCAGCTTGGTATCCTCCTCACTAGGCTCGAACTCGGGCTTTCGCTCAAACTCCTGACCTGTAACTTGGTAGCTCCGCTGCCCCGCCATCTCGGTGATAGTCACTTGGGCGTTTGGTAGCACGATCTCCTTATCGGCAAGCCTGATCAAGACCTCTCGAACCCCCTCGAGCTCGCGCGCCTTGATGCCCATCTGCCGCATCATCCGCTCCATCTGTCGCTTGTCGATTCGTCCGCGAAACATCATCTCCCCCCAAATCCCCGCCTGGTACTTACTGCCCTGCCGGCTTTAAACGCTTCCATCTCGGCGCCGCTAAGCAAAGCCCTACCGCTCGCTAGCAAACGATCGTTCGAGTCCACGACTAGCACCTCCTCGGCTGGTCTTATCTTCGAGTCGGCCTCCACGACGTGCTTAGCGAACACCGTCCTACCTTGAGCCACGAGGGGCGCTGCATCCTCACTAACGATGACACGCAGGCGGGGCGGCTTGAGCGAGGCATGCATGAGTTCAGCACCCTTGCGGTTAAGCACGATGAAACCATCGCTCGCCCGGATTGCGCATAGGGGCTCGTTCCCAAACCAAACTTGGCGTATCCTGCCCCGAGTTTTAATCACGCGGATGCCATCCGGGAAAAGCTTGTATCCCACGCCTCGATCGAAGAGGTAATCGGCCACCGCGCGCAGCTTGATCAACTCCTTCTGGGTTGGTTCCTGCAAGTGAACGCCGAGCGAGTTTTGTTTGAGGGAGGAAAAAGTTTTGGTCTACGTCTATATTGGACCGATCCTCGCATCTACCACAACGTGATCCACACCAGGAGCGTAACGCTTAACGACGCGTTTGCCTAAAATCTCGACCTCCCTTTCGCCCGCAGCCTCGAACAAGCGCTCGACGGGTCTCTTGAAACGCAACCTAGAAGGAACGCTCTCATGATAGTGGACTACACCTCCCCTGGGCTTGAGCACATCTATCGCAAGCTGGAGGTAGCGATGGGTCACGTGCAAGATACCCATGAGCACGCGATCAGCAACTCCCCGGGGGGCTACCAGCTCGCAATCGCCTAGCGAAGGTCTCACCAAATGCCCGATGCGGTTTATCCTGACATTCTCGCACAAGTAATGATGAGCCGTGGGGTTGAGTTCGATCGAGTGCACCACACTTGGCTTGGCGATTCGCGCAATGGGGATCGTGAACTGACCAACTCCAGCGAAGAGGTCGACGACTACCTCTCCGGGCGCAACGAGCTTTGCCACCCGCGCCCGCTCATATAGGTTTCCA
>CAZWMM010000175.1:0-2251 GCA_964634985.1 Hadarchaeota archaeon (SeqCode) | reverse complement strand
CTGCCTCAACTGAAGGGTCTGCTCGGCTGAGGTGAGTTGCTCGCGGAGTGATTCCACCCGCTTGCGGGCCCCATCGACCTCCACTTCCAGCTGCTTGACGGCCTCCCGCGCGTCTTTGAGTTCCATCTCTGAATCCTGAAGCATTTTTAAGAGCTGAGAGTGTTCCGCCTCCCGCGCGGGGAGATCCTCCACCTCCTTCGCAAGCAATTGAGCTTTTCCCTGGAGTTCGAGCTTTCCGTTCAAATTTTCGTTCAACTCCTTTATGCGCGCGTCGAGCTCGAGAACATGTTTGAGCTGTGCTTCGAGTTGACCTTCGCGCTCATCTAACAACTGTCGCTTTTTGCCCTCCTCGAGCGGACTCTCGCAGACGGGGCAAGTTGAACTCGCTGCCGCAAGCTTACCCATCGTTTGCCGGAGATCTTCCACCCGAGCACGGGAAGCTGCGAGTTCATCTCCAACCCTGCGGCTTTCGAGCTGCAATTCCCCGACCCGCTTCGCCAATTCTTGTAAGTTTATTTTTTCCAGTTCTTGGGTCAGCTTGCGCTTCCGCTCCACCTCGATCTTGAGTTTCTCCAGATTTTCGTAACCCATCGTCGCCTTGGTTTCAAGCTCCCGCGCTCTCGAGCTACTGGCGGTCAGACTCGAGTGAAGCTCTTTCTCCTTCGCTTGGGCTTCTTTGTAAGATCGCTCGAGATTTGTCACCCTTTGCCTCAGCTCCTCGGGGGTGACCCCAACCGCGGCACCAAGCCTCCCCCTGATCAATTCAAGTTGGCGCTTCTGTGCGCTTATCACCCCCTCGAGCTCACGGAAGGCGCTTTCTAAACCTGAAAGTTCTTGCTGAGTTTTGCGCAACTGCTGGAGTTGAGTCGCCACGGCATCGAGTTCGGGCTTTAACCCTTGAAGCTCAATCTCCATCTCCCGTCTCGAAGACCCCATCTCTTTCAGTTCCTGCTCGTAGGTTGGTAGGAGAGTCAGCGAAACATCTTGGCTGAGTTGGACCGCCGTTTTTTTCCTTTCCTCGGCTCGATCCCTGATGCGGTTCACCAGTGAGCCGATGTTTTTACGAGCTAGCTCAAGCTTGTTGATGCCCAAAAGCTCGTCTATGCTTTCCATCCGCTTGCCACGGGGTAAGGTCAAGAAATAATCTAGGCGATTTTGCTCGGAGTATATCGCCCGCTCGAACAAATCGTAATCGAGTTTTAGGAGGGAACGAACTATCTCGCTCACGCGCGTAGAGCTCGGGCTCTCGATGAGTTCGCCCGTGCCTTTTCGGAGCTCTGAAAGTATCGTTCCTTTGCCCAGCTCGATAACCCGCTTAACCGAATACTCGTCCCCATCTGGGGCGGTGAACCCAACTTCGACCTCGGCTCGATCCATCTGGTTGGGTCTGTTTGTGATGAGGTTCTCGAGCTTTATGCGACGAGTTTGTATCGCCGGTAAAGTTCCGAAAAAAGCGTAGGTGATCGCGTCTAGAACGGCTGACTTTCCAGCTCCCATTTGGCCCACTAAAACATTCGTGCCGTCCCCCAGTTGCAGGCTGGTTTCACGATGGGACTTCCAATTTTTTAAACTAATCTGCGTTATCATTCGATTTCCTTTCCAGCTCAACTTTGGTCAGATTTTCCACGACTCCGAATACCTTCTGAAGTGCCTCCTCTTGCATATCCTCAACCAAGAGGCCGTAGAGGGTGCGCACATCGAACATCTGGTCGTAGTTTGCATCGCGAAGGTTCGCCTCGAGCAAACTCATCGCCATCTCGTCTACCGGCAAGCGCTGACTCCTCAAGTCGCGTAGGAGCTGCACCTTCTCCTCGAGACCAGGGGCGGTGAGGTCACCCTTGCTTATCGCGACCAAAGCCCTATCGGCGAACTCCTGGGCGATCGATCGCTCGTCGAACTCGCTGCGGGATGCCTCCTTAGCCAAGGTCCCTAGGAGCCTTAGCCTGATGAGGGGGAGCTTCCCCAAATTGCGCCTAGGCTTCCCCAATAGCTCATGCACCTTTGCCTCCACCGCCGCTGTCAGCTCGGGGATCTTGGCGCCGCTGAAAGTCATCTCCTCGTAGAAAAAATCGCGCGTGCATTTGAGCTCGATGAACTCATGACTCAGCCCCTCATTTAGATCGAGAATGTAGAATCCCTTCGGCACCTCTGCCTCGATCTTAAGCAACTGTGTGCGCTCGGTGCTTCCCGGAAAAAGGAGCGGCTTGCCATGTGTGGCCGCTTCAGTGCGATAGTGGACGTGACCACAGAG
>CAZWMM010000174.1:0-2276 GCA_964634985.1 Hadarchaeota archaeon (SeqCode) | reverse complement strand
CCGACGGGGTAATGCCTCTGATATCTATTTATCTTCAGGACGCTGTATCCGAGGATGCGTCCATCTGCTTCTGCCTGTTTGATGACGAAGCCCCCCGCCCGGGGATCACAGTATCTCCAATTGAGATAGCGTTCGGTTCTCTCGATCATGAAATTGTAGTGGCTCGAGACCTCCTTCCAGAAAATGTCGATCCGGCCATCGAAGCGGTCTATCTGAGATATATTGAGACTATGTGAGGAGCTTTTCCAACTTTCAAAAGCATTTTTGACATCGTTTACGAGCTTCGCAGCTTGGAAGCCCAGTTTCATCAGCGAGGGGTTTCTGGTGGGCATCGCCCGCAGATGCGCGTCGATATCCCTTATCTTGACAAGATTGATTATGGGGTGCGGGAAAAGGGGGTAGACCCCGCTGTAACTTCTGATCATGATGGGGTTTCCGGTTACGAAGTAGACGAGCTCCGCCCCCTTCTCCCTCTCAGTCTTAGCCGATGATTCGATGAACTTTTTTGAGATCCCCCTCTCCCTGTACTCTGGGTGAACGGCGAGATCGGCGCCAGTGTAGCAGAGGCAGACATCGGGGCCTATTCTTATTCTCATGGGGATCCTGTGGCTGCAGCCGATTATGTTGCCTTCTTTCTCAGCGACGAAAATGATGCTCTTCTCCAGGGGGTTATCGAGGTGCTTCCACCTCCAGTGCTCGATCGGAGTGCACTCCATGTCGATGCGGGGCCAGCCATCGAACACGAGGGCCAGAAGTTCTATGATAGCCTCCTCATCACCCTTACGATACTGCCTCACGAGATAGCTCTCGGTCATTACATGCCCGGATAGAAAACCCTAATCCTTAAAATGATATCGGAAACATCGATCAAAATTTTAAATGGCGTAAAGTTATCCATGCGAAACATGAATTCTATGTGTTTAGAATTATTCCTCGTTTTTTACTCAATAAGATTCTTCAATTTCTCGCAGAAAACTGGGCCAATCTCCAACGTAAAAGGGACGAAAAGTGTTTACCCTCAAGCGAATTACCTTCTACGACCGCGAACGCCTCTAGGCAGCATCCTAGAAATCATGAGCAATTGATTTCAATAATTTAAATAGAAATGACAGTTTCACAGGCTTCGGATGAAAAAGTCATATATACCCATTCAATCAAGCTCTGTTCAAGGTTCTACCGAAGAACATGACAACATGCTTCCAGTAGAACCTGAGCTCCGAGGTGGGGAGCTATACAAGTACCAATAGAGAGGAGGATGAGGAGATATGTCTGAAGAAGTCCGAAAGGCTATCACCAAAGCAAATACGAAATTTGTCGATGAGTTGCGCAAGGGCAATGTAAAGGGTGTGGCTGCCCTATACACGGAGGATGCGGTTCTTCTACCTCCAAACAGCGAAAAGGTTCATGGCAGGAAGGGGACAGAGACGTTCTGGGGCGGGGCGATATCACAGCTCGGATTGAAGGACGCTACCCTAACCACGGATGAGCTGATCGGGAGCGGGGACACCTATACCGAGCTGGGGAGCTACACCCTTAAGATGCAGCCCAGGGGGCAGAAACCGCTCGAAGACAAAGGGAAATACGCAGTAGTTTGGAAGAAGACGGCTGACGGATGGAAGCTGCACAGGGACATCTGGAACAGCAACCAACCAACCACATAAAAAAGGACTCGCATAATTTCCCTTTTTTTATGCCGTGAATTTATTATATTTATATTCTTGAATCAGGCACATGGAAAAAATTCATAGTAAAGAAAGGAATTACAAGTCAATTTTTTGACAAAACTTATCTTCTGCAGGTCTAATTTTGCACCATATGTTAATAATCTTATTTTTATCCAATTATCGCGCGCTCTCGAAAATTTCGAGTTAATTTAATTAAATGAAACTTAATTATATATAAAAGAAGAGGTTTAAGATGGCGGTTTGTTGTGGTAAAAAAATCCGAAGAGACTAGGAAATTTTGCTCGCTCGTGCAGGTTCTCTACTTTTCACCCACAGGCGGCACTCGAAGGATCGTATCTAAAATCGCTGAAAACATTGGTCTGAGGGTAGCTCCCCACATCGACCTAACCCTATCTGACAGGAGGAAATCCTTCACGGGGAGAGTCGAAGGGGACCTGCTTCTCGTGGGGACACCCGTCTACGCAGGCACTATACCGCTCCCGTTCTTAAACTCCATCCAGCGGCTTCACGGAGAGGGAAAATGGGCGGTGCCGGTGACTGTATATGGGAACCGCTCACCCGACACGGCCATCGAGGAGCTGACGAAGATCC
>CAZWMM010000173.1:0-2291 GCA_964634985.1 Hadarchaeota archaeon (SeqCode) | reverse complement strand
CAGGCGATTGACTCCAGAGACCATTGGGGGGGTGCTCAAGCGGATATGCCACGATGAGCGTATCGAAGCCGACCCCACTGCCCTCAGGGTGATTGCCGATACCGCGAAGGGGGACCTGCGCTCCGCGATAAACGATTTGCAGGCGATGGTGACCGGAAAAAAGTCCCTGGCCGTCAAGGACCTCGCGCTCTACAGGCGCGATCGGGGGGCGAGCATATTCGATGTGCTCAGGCAACTCGTTCACGCTAAGCGGAGCAAGGAAGCTAGGGAGCTCCTATGGGCACTCGATCGGACCCCCGACGATACCCTCGGGTGGATAAGCGAAAATATCCCTCGAATGCTTGTGGATCCCGCCGACCTAGCCAGAACCTACGACGCCATCTCGAGGGCAGACACATTTCTGGCGCGCGCCCGGAGAAGGCAGGCTTACGGGTTGTGGAGCTATGCTAGCGACCTCATGAGCTCTGGAGTTGCGCTGTCGAGGGAGGGGGAGCTGAAGTTCGCCAAGTTCCAGCCCCCGAGCTCCATGAAATACTGGGGCAGGACGCGGGGTGCGAGGGCACTGCGCGATGGAGTGGCGAAAAAGGTTGCCTCCCGCTGCTACACCTCAAGCCGGGTAGCGCGGAAGCACTTCTTACCCTACCTAGGCCTGATCTTCAAACACGACAAGAAGGCGGGGGGTCGAATCGCGGCCGAACTCGAGCTCAGCGATGCAGAAGAGAAGTACTTGAAATCGATGTGATGGGGGCGTCATTCCCAGATAACCGCCGCCCCTTCTGCTATTCTCTTTCCAAATTCCGTGAGGTAAACCTTGCCAGTCGATGTCAACACAATCCTGCCCGTCCTAATGAGTTTATCCAGCACTTTCTTGTTCTTGAATCCCAGCATTTTTTGTGGAGTCGCTTTTTCAAATGAAGTCGCGTTCGCCCTCAAAAGTCCCATGAGTAGTTCGTCTGACTCTGATGGTGCGCCTAACATTTCTCTCGCAAAAACCACGTATTCTTCCAGGGGTTCGTCTTCTTGTATCCAATAGATAGTTGCCCGCCCGACTTTTTTTGCCCTCACCCGCGGGTCTTCTGTTTTGAGCCTTTCCATATATCTCTCTATTGTGTAGTGGTGCTTACCGAATATCCTCGCCAACTCTGCCGCCGTATATGGCTCCTTTGATAATCTTTTTTCTACATCGCCTCTTTCCATCTTATCCCCATCTAACCATTGTTTGATCGTGTTTTTAAACTTATCTTTTAAAAATATCATTTATTGATACTTTTTATCTTCGGATGATAAACTTATAAAAACCCTGAAAATATCTTAAATGGGGTATCGTGGAGCTTGAAGAATTCTTGCTTGAAGTAATGAGAAAGCAAAAAGCCGACCGTTCCCCCTACGTTCCACGCACTTACTTCAAGCATATTCCTAACTATGAAGAACTGATAGACATCGGTAGAAGGAAGGGACTGTTGGCTAAGTACAAAAGAAATGCTATAGGGCTTACCAGAGATGGTTACAACCTTGCAGTTGCTTTCAAAATGAAAAAGGTTACTTCATGAAGATAGTTGAGAAGCTTCGGCTGGGGGGGCTCGCGACTTTTCTCCCAAATCGGAGGCTCCCCGTTTACAACTGGTTCCAGTTCAAGGAGGGATTTTCGCGTGATCTCGTGGGTCTGCTCGCAGAAACTTGGGGACTCGGCGAGGGTGAGGTCGTCTTGGACCCATTCTGCGGGTGTGGAACGACGGCGCTCGCGTGCAAGCAACTCGGGGTTAACAGCATAGGTTTTGATGTACATCCGATCATGTTGTTCGCCTCGCGGGTGAAGCTCAGGGAGTATAACATCGGAGAACTCAGGGCAGCAATTAGGGGGCTGATAAAATCGAAGTTCGAGGGACCGGAAGTCGAAGTTCCGGGTTTCGTTGCGAGAGTTTTTCGGGTGGGCGTGTTTGATGACATGCTTTCCCTCAGACGAAAAATCTTGGAGGTCGAAGACGAAGCGACTCGAGAATTTCTGTTGCTTGGGTTGATGAACGCGGCGATGCAGTGCAGCTGGGCGCGCAAGGATGGGGCGGCGATCAGGGTGGTCAAGCGATCGGCGCCACCGCTCCGGAAGGCACTCGAACGACAGCTTCTGAGAATGTGCCGCGACCTCGAGCGATTCGAGGCAAAACCAGCTAGGGTGAGAGTTGAGCACTGTGATGCCCGAAAGCTGAAATTAGAAGACGAGAGCGTTGACGCGGTGATAACTTCACCACCATACCTCGGGAAACGGGAGTACATCCACGCACACAGGATTGAAC
>CAZWMM010000172.1:0-2296 GCA_964634985.1 Hadarchaeota archaeon (SeqCode) | reverse complement strand
TAGTATCAAGTCGCGCCATTTCATGCCGCCGGTCTTTGACCGGCGGTACTTGACGCAAGTTTTAAATATCGTTAAAATGATTTACCGAAAGGCTGTGTTATCGTGTGCCAATTTTGTGTTGATTATGGGGAAGGAATGGTGTGGTACAAGAATCCAAAGAACTACGCCAGGCGGATGTATCGAGATCGGAGGAAAAAGGCGAAAGAAAAAGGGCCACCCCCTGAACTGGCTGCTAGACAACTCGAGGCAGAGGCTTTCATAGTGAGGAGTGATGACCCAGAGGAGTATCCCGAAATCCGTGAAAGGGTTGTGGATCTCATCGCTAAAACGCATGCGGGCCAAGTGATCACCCTTCAGGAGGCTAAGGATATGCTCGACATCGCTTCTCCGATTGCCCTCATCGGTTGTTTCTGTAGGAGGGTGGTTCGAGGCGACGTAGAGGAGAAAAAAAATTTCACGTGCATGGGTCTGGGGGTTGGGATGTTCAGATGGGATAGATGGCCGGAGAGGTATAAAGGTGGAGTCGTGTTCGTCACCCCAGAAGAAGGGAAAGAGTGGTTAGAGAAATGGGACAAGCGAGGTTATGTTCATACCGTAATGACCTTCGGAACGCCCTACGTAGGGGGGATATGCAACTGCGACTATACCACTTGTCTCGCCATAAGGTACCGTTTGGACTACGGTTGGGACACCATGTGTTTAAAGGGCCACTATGTGGCCAAAGTTGATCTCGATTTATGTAATGGTTGCGGTATTTGCCTTGGTCGCTGTCAGTTCGGGGCCCTGACGAAGGAGGTCTTTCGAAACAAAGCCAATATTGACATGATGAAATGCTTCGGTTGCGGTCTTTGCGCGAACGTGTGTCCAACGGGAGCGATCACCTTGGTCGAAAGGAGTACCATACCGGGATTAGCAGACGTGTGGTGATTCGCTTGGCCCTACCTGAGATGAAGCCCGCGCGCGTTCAGATAGAAATAGACAGTCGGAAATGCAAAACACCCATGGCATGTAAGAAATGCTTGGAAATATGCCCAGAACTCGTCTTTCAAGTCATGGTCCTAAAAGAGGAGAAGTTTAAAGAAACGGACATCAAAGAACCAGATGCTTATACGATTTTGCCACTTAACAGGTGGAAATGCATTCAGTGCAATCTCTGCGTTGATGCTTGTCCTGAGAGTGCAATAAAAATCACTGTTGTAGGAAAGGGGTAGGTGTGAGCGAAAAGTTATCTTATGACCTAAACGTAGAATTGCTTAACATCATAGAGAGAGAATTCGACGCCAAAAAAATAGTAGAAAAGTTCGCTCAAAGTGTTGCTGGGAAGAAAGAAATCGAAAACGTGGCGAAGGAAATTTTTGGGGAGTACGGGGCAAACTTGATGAAGAAGACCATAGAATTAGGTGAAAAATACACCGATAAAACATACGAGAATTTGAAAGAAGCCGTCAAAAAAACAGGTTATTTGAAGTTTCCCCACATTCCCCAGAGGTTTATCGAGATAGCTTATCTGGCCATACAACCATTCCCAGAGCTCGATGTCGTGAAAAACGATCAACATCGATTGATCTTTAAAATTGACAACTGCGCCATCTTTAATGCGTTGAAGGAGAAGTGCGGAGACGAAGTTGCCAGCCAAATGCCATGCAAATTCGCATGCCTAACGGTCTCAAAGACGTTGTATGAAGATCTAAATCTCAAGGCTAGCGTCACCATGGATGCGTCCATGATTAGGGATGGGTGTTGTCGATTCACGGCCGAGAATTTAGCAATCAAGAGTTGAATCGGATTTGCTTCTAAAAAATTTAAAAAGTATCTGGTGGGTGTATACTGCGAGGTAGGGACTTGACAGTTAGAATTTTAGCCCATAGCGACGCGGATGGTATCTGCTCAGCGGCCTTGGTGAAGGCTCGCTTTCCAGAGGCTGAAATCTGGTTCACCCGCCCGATAACTTTGCTTCGCGATCTCAAGGAAGTTGAACTCGGCACCGCAGTTATCATGCTTGATGTGGCGATAAGCGAGGCTCAGAAGAGAGAAATTTTTATGCGCATGCGCGAGCTGGCACAGGGGGGCGATGTCATTTATATTGACCACCACCCGCTCCCTCCCGAGACGCTCAAGGAAGATGTTCCGGCCACCCAACTCATGCACACAATGGGCGCGAGCGCTTCTGAACTCACTTTCAGGCTCTTCCATGGCGACCTTGACCCAGATCTAGATCGCGTCGCCCTCTGGGGGGCGATCGCTGACTACGCAGAAGGAACCGAATTGGTGTCTGATGGGCTCAGCAAGTACGATC
>CAZWMM010000171.1:0-2309 GCA_964634985.1 Hadarchaeota archaeon (SeqCode) | reverse complement strand
TCACCATTTCAGTGAGCCCAGACAATTTGACCATACCCCAAGGCAGGTCGGAGAACATAACGTTCAGCTACTATCCAAAGGTGCCGTCCAACCTGAGCATGAGCATCGTCCCCCAGGGCATCGAACTCCCCCCTGGCACCCAGATTGGAGAGTGGGTTAATCCACCGTTCACGTTTCGTGTCATAGTTTCAGAAAATGTTACGCCAGGAACTTACGAAGTGAGAGTAGAGGCGACCGACGTGGACACAGGGGCAAGGGCGACGACTACATTTACATTAATTGTGGCGCCATCGTTCACAATCTCGGCGAGCCCGAGCACTCTCACCATATCAAGGGGTTGGACCGATAACATAACAATCAGCTACGATCCAAACCCACCATCTAACTTGGGCATGAATACTAGCATATCCGGCCCTGGTACTGGTTTGCAATTTGGGGGATGGGTCAATCCTCCGTTTATATTTTCGATTACCGTTTCGGAAAATGCTGCACTAGGAACTTACACGGTGACGATGGAAGCGACAGACATGGACACTGGAGCAAATGCAACAACCACGTTTACGGTAAACGTGACATCGACATAGTTCTAGGTTCACGGGCAGGACCAGTTATTTTACAGCTCGGCACTTAGTTGACGGGGGGTACATGGGCAAAATCACTTTCGAGCCAATTTGGTTCGATTCCCTCGGCGCAAAATCGATGTGTACACTGGTTAAAACGCCAGACGTGAACGTGTTCATCGATCCTGGATCGGCGGTGATGCAGCCCAGCTTTCCGGCACCTTGGGCTAAAAAGCTTTATTGGTTGACGAGAGCCGAACTCGCAATCAAGCGGGCGGCCAAGCGTGCAGACGTTGTTGTGATATCCCACTACCATTACGATCACTTCACCGACTTCGACCGCGGGATCTATGAGGGGAAGCTTCTATTGGCGAAGAACCCGAACGAGTACATAAACGACTCCCAGCGTGAGCGGGCCGAACGCTTTTTTGGTAACTTCTGCCGTGCATTCGGTGGAATAGAGCTCGAAGAGGTGCTGCAGGAGCGAAAGCGAAAAACTTACGACGACCCACTCAAAGACATCCCTCGAGCGCGAGAGAAAGACTTCGGCGATTACAACCGGCGCCGGAAAGAATTGTTCAAAAAAGGTAGGGAGTGGTTTCAAAATCGAGTAAAGAATTGGAATTCTGCAAAGTTGATTCCTGAACTAAAATTCAGAAATGTCGAAGTGAGATTTCCAGAAGGCAAGGAGTTCAAGTTCGGGCGCACCAAACTCAGGTTCACTCAAGCGCTCTTTCACGGCATCGAATTTTCTCGCGTGGGATGGGTATTCGCGACGATCATCGAACTAGATAAGGAAAAACTAATCTACTCATCCGACCTCGATGGCCCGATCATTGAGGACTATGCCGAATGGATCATCCACGAGAACCCGAAGGTGCTGATTCTGGACGGTAGCATGACATACATGTATGGCTACACCCTTACCCGAACCACTTTGAAGCGCACCATAGAGAACGCGAAGCGCATCGTTGAGGAAACCGATTTAGAACTGATGATCTATGACCACCACCTGCCGCGAGAGCCGCGTTTTAAAGAACGAACGCGAGAGGTTTGGGAGGCAGGCAAACGACTGCGAAAACGGGTCCTAACGGCTGCGGAGTATTTAGGAAAAAAACCTGTTGTTCTCGCTAAATAGAAAACTTTCGTGGAAAAGCAAGAAAAGAAACTAAGTGCTAGTTTAGTATTCAATTCCTTTTCTGGGCGGCACACCTTGGGTGCGGGGGTGCTTGATCTCCTTCATCTCTGTAACGAGGTCAGCTAGCTCGATGACCTCAGAGGGAGCATGACGGCCAGTTAGAATTAACTCCACCTCTTTAGGCTTTCCTTTGATCAATTGGATCACTTCATCAACCCCTATTAGCTCCAGGTTCAGGGCCACATTGATTTCATCTAAGATGACGACATCGTGTTCACCACTATTAACCACTTTTCGAGCCAGCTCAAAGGCCTCCCGAGCTAATTTAACATCTTCTTTGGCTGGAGGCGTCTCCGTGATAAATCTTCCCCGGCCAAACGCTTTCAGCTTTAGGTTTGGAAGGTCACGCACGATGTACAGCTCACCGCAATCAAAGCCCCCCTTTATGAACTGAATCACATAAACCTTGAGACCTCGACCAATTGCACGCAACGCTAGCCCGAAGGCTGCGGATGTCTTGCCCTTTCCATCTCCGGTGTAGACATGGATTAATCCTTGTGGTTCCAGTTTAGAACCCCCCAATGTATACATTAAACATCTCCTTTTTTTAA
>CAZWMM010000170.1:0-2312 GCA_964634985.1 Hadarchaeota archaeon (SeqCode) | reverse complement strand
CATTCAGCTACGGGTTACCACCAGTCAAAGACTGGTGGAATTCTTTCTTTAAATCAAGTAAGAGGAAGCCTGCATCTTAGGCTCGAGAGGAGGTCCACGAAAGCGTTTACGAGGGAGCAACTAATAGTGATGGGGGTTTGGTTTGCACGAGTGGGCTCTGGCAGAAGCCGTGGTATCAGCGCTGCTGAACATCCTGCAAAAGGGGGAGGGGAAAAGAGTGAAAAAGGCTGTTGTCAAGATAGGCGAACTTCAGCAGATCGACAAGGAAATATTCGAGTTTGCCTTGAGGGAACAGGTAAAGAAAACCGCGCTAGAGAGTTTCAAGCCGATCTTGGAGGATGTGCCTGCGGTCTTCAAGTGCATCGGGTGCCACCACAAGTGGAGCTTTCGTGAAAATACCTCTGGACTCGATGATGATGTAAGAGAATCGATACACTTTGTCCCCGAACTTGCGCACGCGTTCATCAGGTGCCCCAAGTGCAATAGCCCGGACTTCGAGGTCGCTCAAGGAAGGGGCGTCTGGATAGGTGAGGTGGAAATCGAAGGTGATTCTTACGGATCCGAGAAGTGAAATCATAGGCAAGAGGCTTGAGGAGGTCGACAGGATAATCGCAGTTGTTAGCGGTAAAGGGGGAGTGGGCAAAAGCACCGTTGCCTCGCTCCTATCTCTAATACTATCCGAGAAGGGCCACCGCGTCGGACTGCTGGACATCGACCTCCAAGGTCCTTCATGCCCCTTGATCTTGGGAGCGGAGGGGCTCGAGCCCGTGGAAGATAAGGGAATAGTGCCTCCTTTGGTTCACGGAGTGAAACTCATGTCGATAGCTTACTACTTGGGCGAAAGTCCCTTGCCATTAAGGGGTCCAGACATCTCTAACGCCATAGTGGAGCTACTGGCTGTGACGAAATGGGGAAAACTCGATTGTCTATTACTCGACATGCCACCAGGGATGAGCGAGGAAGTCCTCGATTTGATGCGATTGATACCTAGGGGGGAAGCTTTCGTCGTTGCAGCCCCATCCGTTTTGGCGCTTAACACGGTGGTTAGGCTCGTAAAACTCCTCAAGGAGCTGGGAGTGCCCATAATCGGAATGGTGGAAAATATGCGTGCGAAGCGCGGCACCTTGGTTGAGGACCGCGCGAGGAAGTTGGGGGTGAAGTACCTCGGCTCCCTCCCTTTTAACCTTAAGCTGGAAGAAGCGTTGGGGGAACCGAAAGCCCTTCTTCGCACCGAATTCGCAAAATCACTCGAGAAGGTTGCAATGGGGATTCAAATTTGAAGATCGTGTTTGACGAACGATATTGCAAAGTCTATTCCTCGGACCCAGCATCGGGGCCCGGCAGAATCGAATCCATTCGTGATGAATTGCGAAGTCACTTCGATTTCATTGAACCGGGATCAGCACATGAGGAGGATTTGCGTTTAGCTCATTCACAAAATCATATCGATTGGGTTAAGCATCTATCAGGAGTTTATGAAGTTGCGATTTTAGCCGTTGGTGGAGCGATAAAAGCGTCCGAAATCGGCATGGAAGGCGAGCCAGCATTTGGGTTGATCAGACCTCCCGGACATCATGCGAGCCAAGGCGATAGTTGGGGGTTTTGCTATTTTAACAACCTAGCGATATCCATTGAAAGACTTAGGCGAGCCAAGCGTGTTCGAAAAGCGTTGATCATCGATTTTGACTTGCATTTTGGGGACGGCACGGAAAACATTTTTGCGGGTGTACCGCAGGTTTCGTATCATCATGTTAGGGGACATGATCGCCAGGAGTTTTTAGAGGATTTGAAAATTTTTTTATCGGCACATGAACGATGCGATATCGTAGCAGTTTCCGCCGGATTCGACCGCCATGAAGCGGACTGGGGGGGTTTGCTGAAAACCGAAGATTATGAGGAGATAGGAAAAATGATCAAGGAATACTCTTTGATGGCTTGCAAAGGCAGAAGATATGCGGTTTTGGAGGGTGGGTATAATCACTCTGTTTTGGGGAAAAATGTACGAGCTTTTCTAGAAGGATTGGAGTAAACCATCACTTAGGTAATGATTGTGAAAGAAAAGAGAGTTGTCACGTGTTTTCTGGAACACGAAGGAAAGATACTCTTGCTCAAGCGTAGCGAAAAAGTCGGGAGTTATAGGGGGAAGTGGGGAGGAGTTGCAGGATATATCAAAGAAAACGAAACCGCCGACCAAGCCGCTTTCAGGGAAACCAAAGAAGAGGTCGGTTTAACCGATGTAAAGTTGATCAAAAGAGGGGCTCCTCAAAGGTTTTTGGATCCTGAACTTGGAATCATTTGGGTCGTCCATCCTT
>CAZWMM010000169.1:0-2312 GCA_964634985.1 Hadarchaeota archaeon (SeqCode) | reverse complement strand
GAAGTTATGCGCCAGATGATTGAGGCTGGAACAGACATCGTTAGGCTGAATTTCTCCCACGCGAATTACGAATTTCACCGCTCATGTTTTGAAAGACTGAGAGCGATCTCTGAAGAGCTAGGACGCTTCATCGGAATTTTGCAGGACTTGCCTGGACCCAAAATCAGGGTCGGTCACTTCAAAGGAGGGGTGAAAGTGGTAAGGCTCCGAGAGGGTCAAGAATTCACCTTATCAACGCTCCCATGCGATGGAGATGAAAAAATGGTACAAGCCGATTACTTTGGTCTGGAGAAACACCTGAGCGCAGGCGACAAAATTTTCCTCGACGACGGCAAGATCGAACTTCAAGTGAAAAGGATAGAGACTGGACGAGCGTCCTGCGAAGTGATAATCGGCGGGGATCTGCATGAAAAAAGAGGCGTCAGCGTACCGGGGAAGGTTTTACCACTGCCAACGATCACCGAGCAAGATATGAAAGATTTGAGGTACGGCGCCGAGCTAGGCGTGGACTACGTTGCGGTTTCGTTCACCAGGGAGGCGAGAAATATCCTCGAGGTGAAGAAGATACTCAATGAGAGGAACGCTGAACACATCTCAGTCATCGCTAAGATCGAGGACAGGCTTGGAGTGGATAACCTAGAATCGATCCTCGAGGTCGCAGATGGTGTGATGATCGCGAGAGGGGACATGGGGGTCTGCCTTGAAAGGGAGAAAGTCCCCTTGATCCAAAGGAGGATGATCAGACAATGTCGAGAAGCTGGAAAGCCCGTGATCGTCGCTACCCAAATGCTAGATTCGATGGTTTCAAACCCCCATCCAACGCGGGCAGAGGTGACCGACGTCGCTGAAGCTGTTATGGAGGGGGCCGATGCTCTCATGCTTTCAAACGAAACGACGGTTGGGCTGTACCCAGTGAGGGCGGTCGAGGAAATGGTCAAAATCGTGAAAGAAGTCGAAAGTTCTCCGGAGTTCGAGCGCGTGCTTAAAGCTAGGAGGATTTACCCTACAAAGCCAAACCTCTTCCAAGCTCTCGGTTTGGCCATAGATCAACTCTCAGAAGTGGTGGGCGGGAAAGCGATCGTCTGCTCCACGAGCTCTGGTAAGAGTGCCAAAATGCTCTCCAGCTATAGACCACTCCTACCGATCATCGCAGCCACTCAAAACATGAAAATTGCGATGAGCTTAGTTCCATTCTGGGGAGTCGAGGGGATTATCGTGAGTGAAAGTGCTGGAGAAGATTTTTCCTTCCTCTTAGAGCAACTCGTGGACAAGAAATTGCTTAAGAAAGGTGACTTGACGATCCTCACGGGCGATGTGAAAAACGAACCTTTGAGTGCCACGATCAGGGTGACTGAAGCTTAGGTGTTTGCGAACCGACATAGTAACGTGCCCGAAATGCGGCTTCAAGTTCAGTAAAAGTTACGCGCGCATCACAGCTTGCAAGGGTTGTCTAGAATCTATTTTATCTTGCGCCTCCATCAAATGCCCACGATGTAAGCACGAGTTTTCAGTGTGGGGACGGAGCAGCTCGTTGAATGAATATCGCAACGTATGAAAATGAAATTTAAGCATGCAAATTCAAACGTGATTGGACACGATTGAAGTGGTTATCTCGCCAATCCCTTGCCCAAAACGCATTACAATTTTGCTCGATTCCTGCCTCTTTTTGCTTTTTCAAGCCCACAAAGCCATTAAGAGAGACTTTGTATATACCATCATTTTATTCACCCAGGCACATAAATCGTGAAAATTAACCAGATTTTTTTCGGAAACCTCTGGAGGGTACAAATCTGGGTTCAAACCCTTCATACCGCACCATAGGCATTCAGGAGCAGATTAGCTTGTTTTAGAGGAGATTTTCCGGAAATCTCTCAGATGGTACAAACTCAGGTTCAAACTCCTAATACCGCACCAACGTGATTCTGTTTTTTTCAGAAAACACATCGAAGTTGACAGGCTGTTGGGCAAAAGGGCCGATGATTTTGTGCCAAAGCTGTGCAGGCGGCGATAATTTACTGGTAAATTTTAGCGTTGAAAGTCTTGAATTATTCGGCCTTTTTGTGAATCATTCCACTAATTTTATTCACGAACTCTTCAGCCCACCTGAACGCTTGTCTGGCCTCATCCTCTGAAACTATGTCCATCTCTTCGTACAATACTCTGTGTCTCTTCTTCCTCATTCTATTGAATACCATTATCATTCTATCGCCGATTTCTGCTTCGAGGGACGCGCGCAGAAATTTCATGACTGCCATGTGCCCTTCTGTGATGGATGGTCTGTAACCTCTGCTGAACATCAGCGCCCTTCCCGC
>CAZWMM010000168.1:0-2314 GCA_964634985.1 Hadarchaeota archaeon (SeqCode) | reverse complement strand
GATATCTCTCCATCCGCACTCGTTTCGAGTGGCGCGATGAATACTTCACCCGCCGGGATGTTCACTCCAACATCGCCGCGCGCAACGTCTCCGCGAGAAATTATACCATCGTCAACCAGCACTGGACGACCCTTTATTCTAAAAACTAAGTCCGTGCCATCAGCCGCAATTATTCGAACTTCGTTTTTCCCGGCGAGTGCGGCACGATAAAATTCGCAAAGTTTGAGTAATTCCTGCGTGAAAGTCTTTCGGATGCTTTCGAAAAAAATCCCTCTGAACTTCTTGACCGTGCAGCCGTAAGCTCGAGCTGCTCCGGGGATGGGCCAGCCGAAGTATGCCCATCTAGTCTTCCTACGATCGGTGATCTCGTGGAGTTTCTCCCGGATGGGTGCTGTGAGCTTAACTTTTTCCGTGAGCGTCCTGGCCCAGTTGGGTTCGTCCTCTTCTCCGATAAAAATTAGCACATCCGCCCGCCTAGCTATCGCCTCAGCGAACGGACCCATCTCACGCAGGGAGCCTTCGGGAGACAGCAAGTATTTTGTTTTCTGCCTCTTCGATGAGTAGCCCAGCGAAAGTGTATGTGCGCCTACTCTCCAGCACTCCTCCTCGACTTTGAAGGCAAATTTTTCGCAGCTTGGGTCGGTGCGGTTATAGAGGATCCTTACAGCCTCGTACCCGCCCCCCCGCTTTCTCCCTATCCGCATCGAATACTTCACGAATGTTCTCGCTATTTTTCCCATTTCTTTCGTGGAGAGCCCCGACACTCAGACACCATTTTCTCTAAAACTTCTTTCCGTAGACTAGCGGATGTAGCTGATCTCTTCATCTATGCCGACTGGGGGCCTAAACTCAGGTAACTTGAACTTGGGCATGGTCATCGCGTGGCGGTGGAGCTCCTCCAAATCGAGCTTGAATCCCAACACGCTGCTCAAAGCCCGCAAAACCGCCTCTGTCGCACGGACATCGAGCAACCCCCCCCGAGTAGCGCCAAGTAGACAAAATCCGCGCATTCCTCGCGTTGCAGCTAATCCTGGGAGCAAACCATTCATCCCGACTATCATCCCGCTCTTCAAGAGCTCCACTTCATGTTTGCCAAGAAACTTGGCTGTTTCAACACCAGACGCGGCCCCCACCACCTTCGCCTTCGACTCCTCAGGGGAGAGCACATACGCTGCCATCGTGATCACCGTATCCGCGCCGTGCTCCTTCGCGACATCCAATATCTCGCCCGCGAGTTTGTACTGTCCAATTGGTGAGGCAGCTTGGGCATCCGCAGTGGCGATAACGAGATCGCGTTTCAGGCCGTTAGGTCTGCAATAGAAAAAATCAACTTTGAGTGTTTTGACCGAGCCGTCCTCCCTGATGACCCATTCGGGGAAATGCTTCGAATACAGCTCGGCGAATTTCTTGGCGCCCAGTTTGTGGGTGAGGTATTCAACAGATAGCTTGCCTATCTGTGCTATCCCGGGCAGCCCCGCGATGAGCACGGGTCGCTTGAGCCTAGGCCGCTTCAGGTAATTCAAACGCGCAGGCATGGTTAGGTATATGCAACGCCGGGATTTAAGTTCCATGGACGACTGGGTTTGATCGCATGAAGCCCGTACCGGTGGGCAACGGTGAAATTCGGGTGTTCCCGCTCGCCTTCGAGAGCTTCGGCGTTCGGAGCATGGCCACCTTCGTTGAAACGGATGATCTCAAGCTCGTCATCGACCCGGGCTCCGCTCTAGGCCCGCGTTTCAAGCTAAGTCCCCACGAGCGCGAATACGTGGCGCTCGCCCAGTCCCGTCAGAAAATTTTAGAAGCTGCGCAGAAAGCCGACGTGCTCACGATAAGCCACTACCACTTCGACCACTATGTCCCAGGCTTCGAGGACTGGCTCTGGGTATGGAGCTCGCCCGAACTCGCCGAGCGGCTTTATCGGGGCAAGCTGATTCTGGCGAAAGATATCAGTTCGAACATAAACCTGAGCCAGCGAAAGCGAGGTTACATGTTCCAGAAGCTGAACTCAAGGCTAGTCAAGGAAATTCGCGTCGCTGATGGACAAAGTTTTAAGTTCGGCTCCACGAAGCTTGAATTTTCAAAACCTATCTATCATGGCCCCCAAGACTCCAAGCTGGGCTATGTGGTCATGTTGACGGTGCGGACACCTGGCTGCTCGCTCGTGCACGCACCAGATGTGCAGGGGCCCATATACGATGAACCGCTTGGGCTCATCCTAGAGCAAAAGCCAGACATGCTTCTGATAGGCGGTCCCCCCGTATATCTGCAAGATTTCAAAATCGATCGTGAAAGTCTCGAGAAAGCACGCGAAAAT
>CAZWMM010000167.1:0-2317 GCA_964634985.1 Hadarchaeota archaeon (SeqCode) | reverse complement strand
GAAAGGGGAGATTCCAAAGAATTTCAAATCCTACGTATGCGTTTTCCAAGATCTCGAGAAATATGGTGAGGCGATACATAAGATCGGAAACTCTGAGATAGGGTATTTGCAATGTAAGAACTCTATGTGCTTAATGCTCGCTAGCTGCTTACCGAGTGTTTTCAGGAAGATACCAGAATCTCCCGCCACCCGAGAGACTTTGAAACAATTACAACACACTTTTCAGGTCATCATAGCGGCGAACTCCGAACGAGAGCTGGAGTATCAGGACAAAGTTCTCAAGAAGATCATGGAGGAGACTGACGCGATAGCCATGGATTTTGGGGAAGTTCCCATGATTTTGCCCACGGGTGATCTTATAGAGGCAGCGGGTGAGATAAAGATCCCTCAAGAATATAAAGAAATTTTACCACCTGCTGGGCTGTGGTGGGGTCTGATCAGGGGATCTATGAATCCACTGGTGTTTAGAGCAGGGGGGACTTTCACCATGACTTTTGGATGTGACGAAACGATCGATATTGGAGTGCGCCAAGTAAAACTCGGAGCTGAGATAAAACAAAAGTATATTGAAAAAGGCGTGATGCTCGATGATTTGGCTGATAACATATGGGGTGGACTCTATGAGTCGGGTCTTCTCCTTCACCAGGAAGAGCTCGTCCTTTATGACGTCAGAAATCTTGAACATGCAATAGCTCAAATTGAATTATACGAAGAATGCATGAAAGCAAGCGTTGGAGAACCTCTTGGACTTGGTTTTGGGATTCTTACGATTATAGGGTCAGCCAATAGATTTGGCCCCCTGGCAAGCAACTACCATGTATGGCAGCGGAAGATCAAAGAAATGCTCGATCCGAATGACGTCGGAGATTCTACTTTGTATATTTAGTGGGAAGAAAAATGATGGATTAAACGATCGGATCATTTAGGAAAATCCAGCTTGAAAGTAAGGATGTTAAGCTCTATCTCGGGAAGCCAAAGATGGACTCTCGACTGAGGTCCATGAATGTGGCGCGCTTGCCATCATGCTTTAGAATGATTCTCTTGTCAGAGGTCACCTCACCTATAATGGAAGCCTGTAACCCGTGGTTGGATAAGACCCGGATGCACTCTTCGGCTTTTCCAGTAGTTAAGATGTAACCCGTGCTCGGGTAGGTGAAGAGCCACTTCTCCAGATCCACTCCCGAGGGCCTAGGGATTTTGTCGAGGTCTACCAAGGCGCCTACGCGGCTGTGTTCACATAGCATAGCTGTAGTTCCCACGATCCCCGGGCCGCTCACGTCTTTGGCAGCCGAGGCGAGCCTTTTTTCGGCTATTCGGATCAATGCGTTTATCTGTTTTTGGATCTCAGCCAGACTCCGGTACTTTGTCGACTCGAATGTGTTCAACCACTTGCCTTTTGTGAATGTCCCCTTCAGATCTCCGGCGTACAGGAGGAGTTCCCCCTCCCTAGCGCTATCGCTTCTCAGGACTCTCTTGGCCAGACCTATGCACACCCCATCCACGGCGCTATAGGTCGTATCGGGATGCGCGTGTCCTTTGAGAAAACTGAGACCGAATTTGCTCAAACCTTCCTTTACTCCTTTGCTAACCTCTCTCCGGATCTGGCTGGAGGGTGAGGAAACCAAGCACAGGAATCCAAGGGGTTTTGCCCCCTTTGCCACCACGTCACCTATGTTGACGAGTACGGAGTAATAACCCGCCAACCTAGGGGTTTCCTCTACTATTTCCTCTATGATTCCATCGCAGGATATGACGGCTACGTGCTTCCCGGTCTTGACGAATCCCGCGTCTTCTAGAGAGCTTGTACCGATTATTTTCATCAATTCTGAGAGGACCGACTTTCTTGTTATTGCCTTAAAGTTTATGAGATCTTTAGTCAGCTTGTTCAAATCTACTTTTTTCATCTATTTCCCTCGTCAACAAATTAAGCGCGACGACTCTATGTCAGATTTGGGCAATTTAACTTTTTGCGGAGGAGACCATCAAATTTCTTTCAATTTTATTGTTTCATATGAAACACAAAAGTAAAATATAAGAACCTCTATAAAGAACAAGGGCCAAAAATGGCAAAGCAAGCGGTAATGTGGATAATAATCGGGGTTTTGATTTGTGCCGCATTTGCTGGTGGCTACGGACTATCTGCATACGTACAATCCCTTCCCGGACCAACAGTTACAGGGCCAACGATCATCGATGATCTTGGGCGGAGCGTTACCGTACCCGCACATCCACAACGTATAATCTCTATGGCGGCAGCTTGCACCGTGGTAATCTACGATATCGAGGCTGAAAACCTGATCGTAGGCGTGGATAAATA
>CAZWMM010000166.1:0-2324 GCA_964634985.1 Hadarchaeota archaeon (SeqCode) | reverse complement strand
TACCAATTCTACGTTGATGTCTGCTTGGAGCATGGCGCGCTGGATATCCCGTACTAGCTCCTTGATAGCCCGCTCGTCGACGTAGGGCGTGCGGGTCAGTTTCTGGAGAGCACTGTGTAAGGCTCTTCCGAGTTTATCGAGCACCATCCAGACACCACTTTCGATAATGTTTGTCGTATGAGATTTTAATACTCGGGGAGAAATAAAAAGAGGAGAAAATGAAAGCTTTGATTTTAGCAGGCGGATTTGCGACTAGACTCGGTCCAATCGGGGAGCAAATGCCTAAGGCAATGATAGTTGTTGACGGAAACACTGTTCTCAACCATTTGCTCAAGAAGCTCAAGGCAGAGAAAATCGAGCCCATCATCTCGACCAATAAGAAGTTTGAGAATTTCTTTAGAGAGCACGAAAACGTTCTTATCGAGGAGGCGATGGCGGAGGGGGATAAGCTCGGAGCCGTCTCGGCGATAAACAACGCGATTAAACAGCTGAAAATCGATGAAGACCTCCTAGTGGTTTGCGTTGATAACTACTTCTCCTCTGGTCTCGAAGGCTTTGTTTCCAGCTTCACCGGTGAACCACTTATAGGCGTTTACCACATCGGTCAAAAACTCGACATGAAACCGGAGGAGGTGGGAACGATGAGGTTTGAAGGGAGCGAGAGTTACCCGCCGGCGAAGGAGAGCTTCTACATAACCGATTTTAAAGAGAAGGTTAAACCGCCGCTCAGCGAGTACGTTGGCACTGGGATATACATCCTTCCAAAACGCGTATTTCCAATTATAGATGAATTTTGCGGAAAGCAAAGGCAGGATGCTCCCGGGTTTTTCATCCAACATTTGATCGAGCGAGGCGAAAAAATCAAGGGCTATTTGTTTGGTGGTGAATGGTACGACGTTTCCCACAAGAGCTACTTGCAGGCATTCAAAGACGCGAGGCTCGTGAAGAGTGACGATCGCTACATCGTTTGCGACAAACCTTTGGGTAAAAATCTTGTATTCTCCATTACGATTTTGCATGCGGGCAAGCACACCACCGGACACTCCCACCCCGTAGGAGAGGTTTACTTTTTCGTCGAGGGGGAGGGAGAAATCGAGCTCGATGGAAAGCGGATGAGGGTAAAAAGCAAAGACATCGTGCCGATCAAGCCTGGCGAATTTCATCGCGTTTACAATACCTGGGACAAGGATCTCATCTTCGTGTGTGCTTTCGAAAAATACGGTGAAAGAGGCTAGCTGAAAACTTCACCAAAAAAAGAAAATCCTAGAAAACCCGATTGTCTTGGGTTATCTTGGGTAAAATCGAGTTTGAGAAGAGGATTCAAAAGGCGAGATTACGAAGCCCGCTTCAAGACTTTAAATTGGTTACCCAATCCATCGAGGTCAGGAAAGATCCGCTCACAGGAAGGCGGTGTAGGATAAACATCGAGCGAGCGAAAAGACCGAAACAAGCCCCTCAAACGACCGAGTTCGGGAACATCATCGAGCGTTCCAAGGCCAAGTGTTTCTTCTGCCTTGAAAACATCGAAAAAAGTACTCCTATGTTCCCCGAGGGTTTCCCCGATAGAATAAAGGTGGGTGACGCCTGCGTGTTTCCCAATCTCTTTCCCTTTGGGGGATTTCACGCGGTAGGGGTTTTTTTCGAGGGACCACTACCTCGGGCTAAACCAGTTTTCTCCAAGATTGCTCGAGGATTGTTTCGCGGCATGCCTGAGATATCTCGAACTGGTCCACGAAGAACGGGAAGAGGTTAGGTACTGGCAAATCAACTGGAATCACCTGCCACCCGCCGCGGCCAGTATCATCCACCCCCACGCCCAGATATTGGCGGACCCAGATCCTACCCCTTACCTCCAAGAACTCGTGGAGAAGAGCGAGTCTTACCGCAATCGAAATGGAAGCAATTATTGGTCGGATCTGGTGGAAGCCGAGAGGGTGAGGGGAGAGAGGTTCATAGGGAAAACTGGCACAGTGGACTGGCTCGCGAGTTTTGCCCCTCAGGGGCACCGAGAAGTTATGGCAGTGTTCTCGAATACATCTACATTAGTTGGCGTCGAGGGCAGCAAGCTCGAGAAGTTCTGCGATGGGCTCTCCCGAATTTTGAAGGGTTACAACGCGCTCGGAGTTCAAAGTTTTAACATGATTATTTTTTCCGGTCCCTGTGACGAAGATTTAAGCGATTTCTACCTGCTGAACGCGAAGTTGATATCGAGGCCAGCCCCAGCGCCATTTTACACGAGCGACAATGGGTTCATGGAGAAGTTCCATCACGAGCCCGTCATAGAGACAATGCCGGAAGATTTGGCCGAGAAATTGCGAGCATAT
>CAZWMM010000165.1:0-2339 GCA_964634985.1 Hadarchaeota archaeon (SeqCode) | reverse complement strand
CATATTCTCCTTCAAAACGAGTGATCACAACGGCAAAAATATCGATGCCTTTTTCATGCAACTCGTTGATATCCTTTAATGTTTGTTGATCGTAAGTCAAGCCCACGTCATGCCTTACTTTACCCTTTTGAAGGTCTTTCGCAGAAACACAATAGATCATCTCCAAGTCTTTTTTCAATTGCTGGAACATTTTTATTTTAGTGTCTGGTTCATAACCAGGTAAAACCCTTGCAGCGTGGGGATCATAGTATAATTTCCCACCAAATTCTAGGTAGAGTTTCTCATCAAATTCTTTTGTTCTGTCCAGCACGGTTTTAGTTTGCGCAGCCAAATATTTTTTCGTGCTAAAGCCTTTGGCTTGCATAATTAATCACGAAGATTGCAGCGTTTAAGTTTTTCAAATTAACTGGTTACCCTCCACCTGTAACTTAACGTATATCACTCGTGAGCACATCCAACGATTTCCTTCACGTTTTTAAACCTATGGGTATTGAGATAGCGCTCTATGCCTTTGGCAACTTCACTGAAAATGCTTAGCCCTTTGGTCGCTACCGCCGAGCCTATTTGTACCGCTCTGGCCCCAGCGAGCAGGAATTCAACCGCAGTTGACCAGTCTTTAACCCCCCCACAACCGACTAGTGGTATTGAAAGTTCTCTATAAAGCTCATGAACACACCTCACAGCGATCGGGTGAATCGCCGGTCCAGAAAGTCCCCCGTAGACGTTGGAGAGCACAGGCTTTCGTGCTCGTACATTTATTTTCATCGCTTTGATCGTGTTGATCGCCACTACAGCTTCGACACCCACATCTTGGGCGGCGAGTGCGGAGTCGCTCATACGGTCGCTTAACCCAAGCTTCACGTGGACCGGAATTTTCAGAGCCCCCACGACTTCTTCCACTATCTCCCGAACGAAGCTCGGGTCAGCCCCGATCTCTAACCCATGCTTCTTTACATGGGGACAAGAGAGATTGAGTTCTACCCCATCTGCCCCAGCTTCCTCCGCCTTTGTGCAAATCTCCTTGAACTCTCTGGGGTTACTACCAGCGACGCTCACCATCACGCAGACCCTCCCCTCTTTCGCTACAGGCAAGTCGTGTTTCAAGAATTCTTCATAACCTTGATTCGCAAGCCCGATTGCGTTTACCAATCCACCCTCCACCCCAACGATGACCGGGGTCGGGTAACCCTCACGTTTATTGCTCGTCAAGCTTTTTGTCACAACCGCACCAGCGCCGCCCTCGGTCGCCGCCCGCTTCAAAAGCGAACCGTTACTCAGGATCCCCGACGCGAGAACGGTTGGATTGGGAAGCTTCAGCCGCCCAAGCTTAACCGTAATTTTTGACATTCATTCCCCATCCTTTTGCCGTAACGATTTCCCCCCCGAGCATAACAGGCTTTCCACGAACGATGGTGCCCACGACCATTCCTTCTACCTCTCGGCCTTCGAAAGGACTGTACTTCGCTTTGCTCATGAAACAGTTTGGATCGATCTTCCCCTTCTGATGCAGGTCTACCAACGTCAAGTTTCCAATCTTTCCCTCCTCGATCGCTCCGATATCGTTTAGTCCCAATATCTTAGAAGGGTTAGTCGAGCATGCCCTGACTAGATCCCCGAGCGCCAATAGATTTTTGTTCACCAACGTGAGGAGGAGCGGGATAGTCGTTTCTAAACCTGGGAATCCACCGGGCGCTATTTCTGGATCTGCTTTCTCCTCAAGCGAATGGGGTGCGTGATCGGAGGAGATCGCATCTATTTCTCCACCCCTCAGCCTTTCGAGGAGAATTTTAGTATCGCTGTTACTCTTGAGCGTCGGATGAACTTTAGCAACCGATCCCCGAAGTTTGGCATCCGCTTGGGTGAGGAGGAGGTAGTGGGGGCAAGTGTCGGTGGTGATTTTTATCCTTTTTTTCCATTCCAGCGATTCCACAGATCCAGCAGCAGAAGAGAGGTGGGTCACGTGAAGTGGGAAGCCATAGCGGGATGCATTAGTGGCTATATCTTTTATCGCCGAAGCTTCAGCCTCTGGTGTTCCCATCATGCCCATTTGAGTCCTGACGAAAAATTTAGGGTTTTCAGCGTGAGCTACAACGAGCATTTTCTTCCTAGCTGCGTACTCGAGCACGTTTTCAACGAGTTGACGTTTGTCCGTGTAAAACTCCCGCTGCATAAAAACTTTTAATCCTATGGTCAAAGCCTCGACTTCTTCGGTTAGGTGAGCCGCATCCTCGGGCACGCCGTAGTACAAGCCGTAATCCACCAGAGCTTTACTTTTGGCGACGCGATCTCTCTCCCTGAGCAAGGCCGGCGTTTTTACCTCAGGTTTAGTGTTGGGCATG
>CAZWMM010000164.1:0-2341 GCA_964634985.1 Hadarchaeota archaeon (SeqCode) | reverse complement strand
AGGCCCACAAGAAAAGGCGCTAGTTTTATTGCTTTGTTTGGAAAAGCTTAGTGTGCGGGGGTGCCCGAGCTTGGTCAAAGGGGCAGGAGCAGATCTGGGTAAACCCGTCTGCGGCCAAACTTAAGTGCACCAGCGGAGAAATCCTGTAGCCGTAGGGCTTGCAGGGGTCCGAATCCCCTCCCCCGCACCTATGTGAGTTTTAAGCCTTTCGGCCCTTGGGCGACGTGCGCATGCACCTATTCGCGGTCACCACAGGATTTCCAATCTTTTTGTTCAGCAAAATTGCATGTAAGGGAAATATCAGTGAAGGCGTTATAGAATTTTTGAAGTTCACAAGTAGCGCTCACGCTCGGCCTTTGCGCGGAGCGCGGCATGTGCGGCTGCTATCCTAGCCACGGGGAGCCTGAAGGGGGAGCAGGAAACGTAATTCAGCCCGAGCTCATGGCAGAACTCGATCGACGCGGGGTCGCCGCCGTGTTCGCCGCATATGCCTATCTCCAAGCCAGGTCGCTTGCTCCTGCCCAGCTCGACCCCTATCTGCATCAGTTTTCCCACGCCCTTCCGGTCGAGCGTCTGAAAGGGGTTTGCTTCGAGTATCCCCTCTTCGATGTACTTAAACATGAATTTCCCTTCCGCGTCATCTCGCGAGTAAGCATAGGTCATCTGCGTTAGATCGTTTGTCCCGAACGAGAAGAAGCCCGCATGTTCCGCTATCTCGTCGGCGGTGAGGGCGGCACGCGGCACTTCGATCATCGTGCCGAACTTGTATGGAACTTCGACTCCATGCTTCGCCATCACATCACGCGCCACATGTTCGAGTTGCTCCCGCACAACCTTGAGCTCATTGACATGCCCAACCAACGGGATCATGACCTCAGGCCTGGGATCATACCCATCACGCTTCAGCTCGCAAGCTGCCTCGAATATCGCCCTAACCTGCATCTCGTTTATATCGGGATGGGTTATCCCCAGCCTGCAGCCGCGGAGCCCCATCATGGGGTTGGCTTCCTTCATGGCCTCAATTCGCTTCCATAGTTTCTCTGTGGTCTCGAGCTCCTTCTTTTTCCCCCTGCCCATCTTTTGCGTTATCACCTCTTCAAGCAACTCCTCGTACCTAGGCAGAAACTCGTGCAGAGGTGGGTCAAGAAGCCTTATCACGACTGGTAAACCGTTCATCTCCCTCAAAATTTCTTTGAAGTCCCCCTTTTGGATCTCAAGCAATTTTTGAAGTGGACCCTTGCGTTCTTCAGAGGTTTCGGCTAGAATCATTTGGTGCACGACTGGCAAGCGTTCCTCCTCGAAGAACATGTGTTCGGTGCGGCAGAGCCCTATGCCCTGTGCTCCAAGCTCCCTAGCTTTTTTAGCATCCCTCGGGTAGTCGGCGTTTGCCCAGTTCTGCAGGCGCTTGAACTCGTCCGCCCAAGATAGGAGCTTCTTGATGTCTTCCGTCATCTTTGGCTCCACCAGCGGCGCCTCACCCAAGATGACATCGCCTGTCGAGCCGTTTATCGTGATCATATCCCCCTCTCTCATGGTGATGTCTTTGACCTTGAAAAGTCGCTCCTCCAAGTCTATCTTGAGGTCTTCACAACCAACCACGGCAGCTTTTCCCAGACCCCTTGTAACAACTGCGGCGTGAGAATTAGAAATAAGCAGGGGAGTATATCCGCTTGTGAACACCGTAAAGTTCTTGTCTAATTCGTTGTTGGAGTCAACTTCGAAATTATAAACTGCTGTTTCCTTTTCTTCTTCTATTTGTTCACTCCTATACATGCGTAATGGGGCTTCAAGAAGTCTGATAATGTGTTTTCTGGTTTCTTCCTGACAAAGAGGGAGTATATCCTTTTTAATTTTCTCTACATCGAATAATAGGTTTCTCTTGATGGCTTGTTTTACTCTTCCCATGAAATTGACTTGATCAACAATATCCTCAAATAGAGCCTTAATCGAAAAATGCTTCGTTCCAAATGTCCGCTTCCGCGTTTCTCCTTTTACTCGCTGGGTATGGTTCAGGATTTCGTTGATTTTCTCCACTATTTGAACGTTGTATATGGTGCGATTGCGAGTAACCTGCGGAGTTATTCCGAGTCTCAAGCATGCGAGCACAATCCCTTGTAGAAGTTTTTCGTCACTAACGTAGATTTGTATCCTGTTGTTATGGAAGCCCCCATCACCATCTATAACTCCGCATAAGAAACCGAGGACGGATTCCCGATCGAGTTCGAGCATCCATTTATCCATTGTGTTCCAGATCTTGCCCAACGCTAGAGCGGGGGCGCGTTTTCTACAAGCGAGATAATACCCAGTGCTTTTAATTTTTCGGCTTTGAATCTCCCCTATA
>CAZWMM010000163.1:0-2349 GCA_964634985.1 Hadarchaeota archaeon (SeqCode) | reverse complement strand
AATTTCGGAAAAAATATCCGAACCTAATCAAAGAGTGGGGCGGTGCCGGGACGGATGAAATCAAAGCCGTGCGGACGAACGTGGAGGAGGCGGAGAAGGCCGCGCACAGCCTGCAGGGTTACGAGCCCACAGCAGTAGATTTCATCAGGCGAAGCTTGAACGAAAACCAAGCGCTCGAGATAATAAATTTCTTGGAGGAAAGGGGCGATATCGGGGCTGGTTATGCTCGGAGGCTTCGCTCCCAGCTGGTCGAGCGTGGGCTCAGAAGTTTCGGCAAGTGGAGGAAGCCCGGCTGCTACGATTGCGGCGAGTAGGGGTTGGGCATGCTTGAGGTCGGACTCGTCGGCAAGCCGAACACGGGCAAGACCACTTTTTTCAACGCGGCAACGCTCGCGAACGCTCCCGTGGCCGGCTATCCTTTCACGACGATAGATGCAAATGTGGGCGTCACCTACGTGCGCAGCCCGTGCCCCTGCCGCGAGCTGAATACGACATGCAGCCCCCAGAACTCGAAGTGCGTGGATGGCGTCCGCTTCGTGCCAGTTAGGATGATAGATGTGGCGGGCCTTGTGGAGGGTGCGCACATTGGACGCGGTTTGGGCAACCGCTTCCTAGACAAATTACGGATGGCCGCAGCTCTCATCCACATCATCGATGCAGCGGGCTCAACCGATGCGGAGGGTAAACCTTGTCCTGCCGGAGCGCACGATCCAGTCGAGGACATAGATTTCCTCGAGGTGGAGATAGCGATGTGGTTGCGCGGACTACTGGTCAAGGACTGGCCGAGATTCGCGCGCAGGACGAAGTACGAAGAGCTGGATTTGGCCAAGGAGGTAGCAGGGCGCCTGAGCGGGCTCGGCATGAAGGAAAAACACGTCGCGCAGGCTTTTCGGGAGGCCAGCCTAGACCGCTCGAGCCCGGAGAAGTGGTCGGACGACGATCTGCTGCGTTTCGCTACCGAACTCAGAAAAGCGAGCAAACCGATAATGATCGTCGCGAACAAAGCCGATGTGCCGGCGGCCGAGTCGAACGTGGAGCGCTTGCGCCAGCGCGGCTATCTGGTCATCCCAACATGCTCGGAGGCCGAACTCATCCTCCGCCGAGCAAGCGAGAAAGGCATGGTGCGCTATGACCCGGGCAGCAACGATTTCCAGATCCTCAAACCAGAGGCGCTGAACGAGCAGCAGCGCAAGGCGCTGGATATGATTCTAGCGTTACTTAAGAAGTGGGGGTCGACAGGCGTTCAGCAGGTGATCGATAAGGCAATTTACGATTTGTTACAATTGATCGTGGTCTACCCGGTCGACGATGAGCATAAACTCACGGACAAGAAGGGCAACGTGCTACCCGACGCTTTCCTCGTCCCGAGAGGCACGACAGCCCGCGAGTTCGCTTATACGATCCATACAGATCTCGGCGAGTCTTTCATCCATGCGATAGATGCGAGGACGAAGCGGAGGGTGGGGGAGGATTACGTGCTCAACGATAGAGATGTGATCAGGATAGTCGCAGCGAAAGGTAGGTGACTTGAGGGTTGTCTTAATAAATCCCAACACGGGTCAGGCGGAGCGAATAGAGAATGAAGCGGCTTGGCCCCCGCTGGGATTGCTTTACTTGGGGGCGATGTTAAAAAAAGCTGGGCACGAGGTCAGGGTTATCGACAACGCGAGGGTTCAGCTGCCCATCGAGAAAGTCGTCGAGCAGGTGGAGCGGGAGAACCCGGGAGTGGTGGGGGTGAGCGCCCTCACACCAACCTTCAAACAGGGCATAAAAATCGCGAGAGCTATCAAGGCAGAGATCCCAGATGTGAAAATAGTTTTCGGGAACTATCACGCCACGTTCACCTACGAAAGGTTGTTGACGAACTATCCAATAGTCGACTACGTCGTGTTGGGCGAAGGGGAGTATACCTTTCTAGGGCTCGTTGAAGCGTTGGAGAAAAACGGTGGGGTAAAAAATGTGAAGGGGATAGTCTTGAGGCACGATGGAAAAGTGGTCAAAACACCCCCGAGGGCATTCATTCAGGACCTTGACGAGATCCCCCTCCCTGATCGGATGTTGCTGGAACAGGAATATCGTTCTGAGATAGTGGGGGTGCTTGGGAGCAGTGGGAAGTTCACCACCGTGCTGACCTCGCGCGGCTGCCCCTATAACTGCAAGTATTGCGCTTGCTCCGCATTCTCGTTGCGAAAGGTCAGGTTCAGGTCCCCTGAGGCGGTCACCGCGGAGCTCGAGCAGTTGCAGGGTGAGGGCTACGAGGAAGTTGGGTTCGTCGATGATAACTTGCTTTTGGACAAGCATCGGATAGAAAAAATTTTTGATTTGATGAAAGAAAAGGGAATCAAGCTC
>CAZWMM010000162.1:0-2364 GCA_964634985.1 Hadarchaeota archaeon (SeqCode) | reverse complement strand
AAAGGGTTAGCTGGCGTTGTTCGTTGACCTCATGCTCTTTGCCCCGAATAACGTGCGTGACCCCCATCTCGTGGTCATCGATCGTAACGGAGAAGTTGTAGAGTGGCCAGACCGAGTACCGCGTCCCAACTTTGGGGTGAGGTTCTATCGCCACGCGCATCGCTGGCCAGTCACGCACCGCTGGATTTGGGTGCTTTAGGTCGGTTTTGACCCTGAAGACGGCATCTCCCTTGGCGAACTTGCCCGCCAGCATTTCCCTCCACCGCCCGAGCTGCTCCTTGCTTGGGAGCTCGCGGCAAGGGCACGGCTCACCCCCATCACGAAGTCCTCGAAAGGTTTCGGTAAGGCAAGTGCACACGTAGGCCTTCCCATCGCGCAGGAGCTGCTCAGCGTAGCCGTAGTAGAGCTCCAGCCTATCCGACTGCGCGAACTCCCCGTCCCAGCTCAGGCCCAGCCACCTCAGATCGCGCCTGATGAGCTCGTACATCTCCAGCTTAGCGTTCTCGGGGTTTGTGTCCTCGAAGCGGAGGATGAACTTCCCTTTATAAAGGCGAGCGTACTCATGACTAAGAACGGCCGCTCGGACGTGACCTATATGCAAGGGACCATTGGGGTTTGGAGCGAAGCGAGTCACTACCAACAGACATTTTTCAACCCCCGGTAGCTCCGGCAGACCCCGCCTCTCTTCCAACTTCGGCCGCTCCACTGGCCCAATTTTTCTCGAGCGGAGGAGTTGCTCCTCACGGGGTAATCGGTTGACCTCTGCCACTACTTCCCCGACCAGATCCGAAAGTTCCCTTGCTTTAGAGCGCAGCTCAGGCCGCTCCGCTACCAGCTTCCCGAGGACGGCTTTCGTGCTCGCCTGCCCCCCGTGCTCAATCGCGTTCGCGAGGGCCCATCGGAGCGCTACTTTTCTGACTTCTTCCAACTTACACCCTCAGCATATCATATCGCCATCATACATAAAATCAAAGCAAAGACTTGGTAATCTTAGCATCAATATTTTTGCTCAAAACTCGCGCTCGACCACGAAATCCGCGAGCTCGAGGAGAACCCCCTTCGCCTTCGAACTAGGCAGCTCCTTCAGTTTGGATTTGGCCTCTGCGATGAACCCCCTCGCCTTTTCTGCGACGTATTCGATTGCACCCGTTCGACCCAGCACATCGATCGCTGCTTTAAGCTGGGCCGCCGATGCGTCCCGCTTCCCCAGGGCCATCAAGAGCTTTGCCTTATCTTCCCGCGATGCCTTGGTTAGAGCTCGGATGACGAGGAGCGTGCGCTTCCCTTCTAGAATGTCGCTGCCTATCGGCTTGCCGAACTTCTCCTTGGAGCCAACTACGCCGAGCACGTCATCCCGCATTTGAAACCCTATGCCAATCAACCTCCCATAGCCAGCGAGCGCCTTCACATGCCTCGGTTTTCCCCTGCCTAAGATTGCTCCAACTTTTGTAGACGCCTCCAAAAGAGCTCCTGTCTTTTCGCTCACCATGTACATGTATTCCTCCTCGCTCACGTCCTCACGCTCCTCTAATAGCATGTCGAGGGCTTGTCCCTTACAAAGCTCAAAGCTTGCCTTGCTTATGGTTTCTAGGAGCTCGACCACCCGCTCACGCTCGAGCCTAAGTCGCTTGGCGTTAGCAGCTGTTGCCTCGAACACTTTGGCAAAAAGCGCATCACCTGCGATGATCGCGACGGGTTCCCCCCAAAGCACGTGCACCGTCTTCACGTTTCGTCTGAACTCATCCCGATCCATGATATCGTCGTGGATGAGGGTGAAGTTGTGAAGGAGTTCAAGCGCAGCAGCCGTTTCGATCACATCTCCCGCCTCCCCCCCAACCGCCTCGCATGCTGTCAGCGCTAGGCAGGGGCGAAGCCTCTTCCCCCCTGCCTGAAGCAGGTGTCTTGTCGCCCTAGCGAGGATTTCGGGCTCGATGTTTCTCGGTACCCAACGGTCGATCTCTCGCTCGACCACGCGCGCCTGTTTTTCTAGGTACTTAAGCAAGTCCACTCAATCAAGCCTTAAGCATGATCCATTCCTGAGCATGTGCGATTGCCCACTTGAATAACCGAGCTCCTTTCCGAGCTCCATCATCAATCTGAGCTTATCGAAAGTGCCGTGGCAAGGTACGAGGTGTTCGGGCTCCACGAGTTCGATGAATTCGGCCGTGTCCTTGCGCCCGGCGTGCCCGGAAACGTGGACATCGCGATGAATTCCAGTTTTGTCAGCTGGAGGATGGTGCGACGGAAAGGGTCTTGTAGCCGCCCTAGCCCTGGGTGCAGGAGCAATCTACATGGGCACCAGGTTTATTGCCACCAAGGACAGCGACTTCGCTCAAGGATACAAAGAAGCCGTCTTAAAGGGAA
>CAZWMM010000161.1:0-2457 GCA_964634985.1 Hadarchaeota archaeon (SeqCode) | reverse complement strand
TTCATGGAACTCGGGCACAGGCTCAACGTGCAAGTCGAAGCAGCAATAACTTATGGGGGGCAGCCAGTTGGATATGCTGTGGGCCCAGCGCTTGAGGCAAGGGAGGCGCTCGAAACCTTGCGGGGAAACGGACCGGGGAGCTTGATAGAAAAGGCGACAAGCCTCGCGGGGATAATGCTCGAGTTGGGGGGAGCCGCCAGCCTAGGGATGGGAAAGCAGATGGCGAACGAGATATTGAAGTCAGGCAAAGCTTATCAGAAGATGCGCGAGATCATCGAGGCCCAGGGAGGCAACCCTGACGTGAAGCCGGATGACCTCCCCGTAGGCGATAAGAAAGAGGTTGTGCTCTCTTCTTCCGATGGTTATGTGACGCACATCGATAACGAGCGCATAAATGAAATAGCTCGTGCTGCTGGTGCTCCTCGTGACAAGGGAGCTGGGCTCAGGGTCATTCTAAAGGAGGGGCGCAAAGTCGACAAAAACGAGCCGCTTCTCGAGATTTATGGGGAGCACGAGGCGAAGCTGGAGGATGCACTGGCGATCACCATGCGTAGGCCGCCTATAAAAATAGAGGGGATGCTATTAGAGGAATTGAAGCATCGCCCCCGCGAGGGCTAAAAAATGTGGGACGTGCCTAAGGAAGGCGCTTTGGTTGCGGCCGATGCGGATGGTCCATTTCAGTTGGTAGCATTCGATAACGCGCTTCGCAAGGCCGGCATCGCAGAGCTCAACTTGGTCACCGTTTCGAGTGTCTGGCCGATAGGGTGCAAGATCGTCAAGATGCCGAAGCTCGAACCAGGCACCATAGCCCCCATCATAATGTCGAAGATCTCAAGCTCGACGCCGGGACAGAAGATAGCTGCGGCAGTTGGGATAGCGATAAGCGAAACCTCACACGGGATAGTCTCGGAATATCACGATGTGGGGGTCACCCAGAAGACGGCAGCTAGAACGGCGGAGGCCATGGTAAAATACATGATGGAGAAGCGCGGCCTAGAGCCTATGAAAGTAGCATCGATTTCAGCTGGCCACATCGTCGAAAGTCATGGGGCTGCATTGGCGGCAGTCGTGTTCGTCCGTTAAGCTACTCTTCTTCGCCAGCCTCCGGTCCCTCTGGCGGCCCCCCTGGCGGGGTGATCTCCCTCTTGGAGGCGGATATCACATCGTCGATTCGGAGGATCATTACCGCCGCTTCGCTCGCGGATTTTATGGCCTGGGTTTTCATGCGGAGCGGCTCGATAATTCCAAGCTTCAGCATATCCACGACTTTGCCATTGTAAACGTCGACCCCAAAGTTTTTGCTACCCGGTTTATCGTGCTTGGCGCGGAGGTCAACCAAGATGTCTATGGTATCTAGCCCAGCATTCTCCGCCAAGGTTCGTGGGACTGTTTCAATCGCGTTGGCGAAGCTGTTGACGGCGAGCGCCTCTCGCCCTCCCACCGTTTCCGCATACTCTCGTAGTCGCTTGGAGAGTTCAATCTCTAGCGACCCTCCGCCTGCGACTATTTTTCCATCTTCAATCACAGCACCCACCACGCAAATAGCATCGTGCATGGATCGCTCGACCTCATCTATGACGTGCTCGGTGCCACCGCGGATGAGGATGCCGACAGCCTTCGGATCCTTGCACCCCTCGATGAAGGTCATTTTATCGTCACCTATCTTTCGCTCCTCCACGAGTCCCGCTCGCCCCAGATCTGCGCTCGTGAGGTCCTCGATATTCGTCAAAACCTTACCGCCGGTTGCGCGTGCGAGCTTCTCCATGTCCGATTTCTTTGCCCGTCTGACAGCGTATATGTTGCTCTTCGAGAGGTAATGCTGAGCTATGTCGTCTATCCCCTTCTGACAAACGACGACGTTAGCACCTGTGGCGATGATTTGGTCGACCATCTTCTTGAGCATGGATTCCTCTTCATCCAGGAAAGCCCGCAGCTGGTCTGGTCTGGTGACCCGAATTTCAGCATCTGTCTCTGTTTTCTTTATCTCGAGCGCGCAGTCGAGAAGGGAAATTTTCGCATTTTTCACGCGCTTTGGCATCCCAGGATGAACGCGTTCTTTATCCAAGATCACCCCTTGGATGAGTTGGGAGTCCTCGATGCTCTCACCTGGCTTCTTCTCTATGCCGATGTAATCGATATCTACGGTATACCCTCCATCGGTTTTATCCACAATTTGTTTGACAGCTTTCACGGCTAGGTCTGCGAGTTTCTCGCGCGCGCTTTCGACTTTCTTTCCCGTCATCGCGGTCATCGCTACTTTCGCAAGGAGATCGTCATCATCGATCGATACCTTTTCGGCAAGTCCGTTCATGATTTCTTGGGATTTATCGGCGGCCATTCGATAGCCAGAAGCTATCACTGTCGGGTGGATGGCTTGGTCGAGCAAACGTTCCGCTTCGTGCAAGAGTTCGCCGGAGATTATCACAGCGGTAGTCGTTCCATCGCCCACTTCATCGT
>CAZWMM010000160.1:0-2471 GCA_964634985.1 Hadarchaeota archaeon (SeqCode) | reverse complement strand
TTTACCCCCGGACTTAAAGAGTTTTAGTAACTTTTCAAACCCGCGTCGCTTTTGTTTGGTCACCTTGACTAACACCATACCCTCCCCTGGTTGCCCATAAACAACGACCGAGCCCAACGGGGCAGAAAGCACGGCTGGGATGGTGGCTAGATCCTCCTCCCCATCGACGATTATTTTTGACGGAAATTTCTTAACCTCAAATGCCTTGCGCAACTCCTGAGTTATCGTCCCCGCTGGATTTTTTATTTTCAAGACGTTCGCCTCGAATCTCCCCACCACCCGCTTGAGCTTACCGTCCACAGGCCCACGCATGATCTTAAAATCAATCACCGCCACATCGGGTTTGATGCCCACAGCGAGCAACTCCGCGGTTACGAAATCTCCTACCGCTATCAACCTCGATGGACGTAGTTGCTCCAGACGTTTGATCGCTGGTTCGGTGCTTGGAAAAAGTTCACCCAGCGGACGTTTGAGAACCGGCCGTAATTCGTCTGGTAGCCTAAGCAACTACCTTACCCTCAGCGCGTATTTTCCAGGCTGACTGATTTTCAACCGCTTGGCTACTTCCGAGTTCTCCGGGTCTAGCACGACTACGTAGCCGATCCAGTCATCAGAGAGCGAGGCACCCCCACATGCGGGGCAAACGTTACCCTCGGTGATGAAATTACAATTGCGGCAAGCGCGTTCCGTCAACTCTTGGCCCCCTTTCGGGCCTCCCCGATCCACTCGAGCTTTCCTAGCCCCGGCTGGCGCATCGTCAGCCCTATCTTGCTCCCTCTAGCCCCCCGCCGCACGCTCACGGTGACTATCCGCGCTCGAACTTTATCCCCCTCCTTCAACGAGCGCTTCGACTCCTTGCCGTGGAGCGATCCCTTCTTCTTGTCGTAGCCCACGAAGTCATCCATTACCTGCGATACATGCACCAGACCATCGATTGGCCCTAGTCTGACGAAACCCCCGAATTCGACTATCTCGACCACCTCTCCCAACACGACCTCGTTCACCTCCGGCTTGTAAATGAGGGCCTCGAAGGTGACATCGTGGTAGCTCGCGCCATCACCCATTATGACCCGGCCGGTACCGATCTCCTTGACCTCGGTGATCGCCAAAACCGTCCCAACGTCCTTATCCGTGATACCCTCGTAGTTCTTGCGTAGGATGTCGACAATCGCCTCCTCTAGCGGCTCGGCGAACCTGTCCGGAGGAACTCGGGTGGTATCCTGAACGGTCACGAGCTTGTACATCATTTCACCCGATTTTCATCCCCGCAGATATCCCCTGATGAACTCCACTAATCATTCGAGGACATTTGTTTCCTTTCCTTATAAAACTAGAGATACACAAACTCCTTGAGTTGATTGACCGACATCTTTCTATCTCTTCATTTGCTTTCTCTTTCACGCTAAGAGTAAGAGTAATGGCACCGCGATCAGCGCCACCCAAGACATCAGCTTGATCAAGATATTCAGTGAAGGGCCAGCCGTGTCTTTGAACGGGTCCCCCACCGTGTCACCTACTACAGCTGCCGCGTGAGTGGGCGAGCCCTTCCCTCCAAATTTCCCACCTTCCACATACTTTTTGGCGTTGTCCCAGGCACCGCCCGCGTTCGCCATGAGAAGGGCGAAGACCAAGCCGACGCCAATGCTCCCCGCCAAGAAACCGCCCAGCGCAGCTTTCCCCAAAACCACTCCCACAGCCAAGGGGATTGCTAGGGCAGAAATCCCGGGTAGCGCGAGTTCCTTGAGCGCTCCGCGGGTGGCAATGTCCACGCATTTGGAGTAGTCTGGTTTTGTTTTCCCCTTCATCAGTCCCGGGATTTCTCGAAACTGTCTTCTGACTTCCTCCACCATTCTGAATGCATTTCTACCCACACCCATGATCGTCACCCCGCAAAAGAGCGCGACGGTGGCGCCACCGATGAAGAAGCCGGCTACTACATTTGGATTCAAGAGGTCCAGAGTTATTGCTGGTTTCCCCTGTGCCAATAGCCCTGCATTAATCAGCCCAGTGTAAGCCACAAACATTGCAATGGCCGTGAGCGCTGCTGACCCTATCGCGAACCCTTTGCATATCGCTTTCGTGGTGTTCCCAACGGAGTCCAAGGAATCTGTGATTTTTCTGACACCTTTCGACATTCCTGCTTGTTCCACGATTCCTCCAGCGTTGTCAACAACCGGACCGTATGCATCAGCGGCAACGACCATTCCAGTGACAGAAAGCATGCCAACCCCTGCCAGACAGATCCCGTAAAGCCCAGCGCTGATGAACGATACTACCACCGCTGCCGCTATGCTAATTATTGGGATGACCACGCTCAGCAACCCGACCGAGAACCCAGATAGAAGATCTATGGCCGCTCCAGTCTGGGCCGAGCTGGCTATGAATTTTGCTGGGCGATGAATGTTATTGGTAAAATAGTCAGATGTCAGCCCCACCACCAGCCCCGAAATCAGCCCAGCGAGCACAGCCAC
>CAZWMM010000159.1:0-2478 GCA_964634985.1 Hadarchaeota archaeon (SeqCode) | reverse complement strand
TGGAGGAAGCACCCGTAGAGAAAAAGCTCGTGGGGAAGATATCCCACTACTTCACCAAGATAGGAGTGGGAGTCATCGAGCTTTCCGACGAGCTGAAGGTAGGCGATAAGATCTCGATCGAGGGAGCGACGACAAACGTTCAACAAACCGTGGACTCGATGGAGATCGAGCACGAGAAGGTGCGGAGCGCTAGGGCAGGGAAGTCAATAGGGCTCAAAGTCAGCGAGCGCGTGCGCGAGGGTGATGTCGTCTACAAAATTGGTTAAGTCTTAGAAGATATTTCAAATTCGCAATAGAGGAGGTCCCTCGTTCCACGCTTTATATTTTTAGCTCTTCGCCCGGCTTCCACTCGAAGAGTTCCTGGATCACGGTGTAGGCTGCTGAAGGAGGGATGATCCCGCGTTCGGTTATGATGAGGTCGATGTAGTCCGGCGGCGTGACATCGAAAACTGGGTTGCGGATTTTTACGCCTGAAAAACGCTTGGGGTCCACGATTTCTTTAGCTGGGCGCTCTTCGATTTCGACCAACCCGCCGACGAGCGTTCCGGGGTGGAATTTATAGCTCTCCGCCGCGACGAAGAATAACACGCGGGCCTCATGAGCGGCAAGCGCTATCTGCGATGTGCCTATCTTGTTTACCACAGCCCCATTTGCAGCTATGCTGTCAGCTCCGACGATCACCTTGTCAACATCACGTATGAGATGTCGAACAGCCGAGTCGACTATCAACGTCGTCGGGATTCCCGCATCACTCAGCTCGCGGATGCTTATCAGCCCCTGCTTCATAGGGCGTGACTCCGTCACCAAGGCCTCGATTCTCTTTCTCTGCTTGAACGCCGTCTTGATCACCGCTAGAGCACAGTCGCTGTTGCAGTGGGTCAGCACGATATCTCCATCCGAGATCCGACGTGCACCTATCTCGCCTATACGCTCGACTGCCTTCCTAGAACTCCTTATGAACTCATCCGAGCGAGAAACGACCTCTCTTCGTAAAGTTTGAAGGTTTGCACCCTGCATCCGCTTTACCCCTAACGTGACGAATCGGACCGCGTTTGGAAGAGAAACAGCAGTCGGGCGGCTCGAGAGTAAAAGAGAAGATACACGGTCGAACTCTCTTAAGAAATCCGCTGGAGTTTTTGCCTTCGATGACTTAGCTGCTAGCTTCATGGCCTTCGCGGCGGAGCGGGCTATCCTGCCGGCGCCGCGTATGCGCATAGTTTTGATGTCCCTAGCTATTTGCTTGATTTCAGCGCGCATCTCAATCCTCTTTCTTGAACGGTTTGATGGTCTTTCCGCGCATCAGCTTCACGGGTTCGAGCTTTTCCCGTCTGACCCTCACTTTCGACTCGGCTGGTAGCCTGACCGATGGGGATGGTTTGGCGGGTGGCTTTACCGCCCTCGGTTTTGGCTTCGGTTTTTTGGCCTTTGGCCTTGCTGGCCTCGGTGTCCTCTGTCTTGGCGGTCTGGGCGGCGCGACCTCGGACGGTGCCAGGCCTTCAGGCCTCTGAAATGCGGGCGTCTGGAGTAAAGCTGGAGGCGGCAGGGGGCTAACAATTTGTGACCTCGCTTGAGCCCTCTCAAGTGCATCTAGCCTGCACTCGACCTGCTCCAGACGCATGCTAAGTGACGCTAAGATGTTCGATAGATCAGCTTGGGGCCGCTCGACATTTTCTCCCTTTTCTTCTGGTTTGGATTTTTTCAGAAACTTCATCCGATTTGCCCCCGCACTATCTCTTTACTTTCTTTATCAATGAACCTACTTCAGATTATGCTTCATTTTAATAAAACGGAGATAGAAATAAAAGCTTGCGTCCAACGTGAATCGGATTCACATGACTTCCCTTCAATTACTCGCATCGACGATCTTCGCCGCCATATTCGTGACGATCTTCGCCTCTATCTACATAAACTATCAGGCGGGGGCGGAACTCAATGAATTCGAGCAGGGGGCCGAAGATCTGGCCAACCGCATCCGCTTGCTCGCCGACCAAGACGAGGGTGCCATGGATCAGTTCACCATCGTCGTCCCCCAAAACTGCGAGTTGCGGTTTGAAAATCAAAACGTGGTGGCGGTGATCGGAGCCACCACGAAATATCACGATGTTGGCGTGGAGATAATAGGCCCAATGATCACGAATCAGGAGGCCGCTCTGGAGCTGGAACGAACAAAAAACGGAGTGGTGATAGCGATTGGATAAGTGTGGCGCCGCGAGTTTTCCCTTGATAATTTTGTTTGGGATCGTGCTTGCAATTTTGACAGCTGTAGTCTTAGCGCTTTTTTACGAACGCCAGCTCGAAGCCCGGGTGGTCGATCAGGCACAGGGTCTAGCGGATGAACTGGCATCCGCCGCTTTCTCCTCCTTTAGCGGGGGTCAGCCTACGCTCGATCTGCCCAAGGATGTCGGGGGAAGCGCCTACCAGATCAGCATCTCGGACAACCGCACCTTCATCGTTAAAATAACCGCTGGGAGGCTGAGG
>CAZWMM010000158.1:0-2526 GCA_964634985.1 Hadarchaeota archaeon (SeqCode) | reverse complement strand
AACCCCAAAGCCTGTCGTTTTACCGCCTCCTTCCATCTTCCAATTTTCCATCACGGCGTTGTCAGCCGTTACCAAAAATTCGTCGGTGGTGGGCGGGGCCAATTCGGTAAGCGTTAAAATAATACCAGTTGAGCCACTGCTACTGCCTGGACCGGGAGCCGCGCTTACCTCTCCTAATGAGCCCATGTAAAATAGGGCGAGCGCAAGGGACGCCAGCGCCAAGATCACCAATTTTTCTTTTAGAGGTATGGTTTTCATAAACAAATAAATTATGGGAGTGGACGCTTTTAAATTTTGTTTCAAATTGAAACTTATTCTTGTGCAATGCTGGAAAGCTAAAACTAAAAGTTTCGAATTGAAACTCGTTCCTTAATTTTTGGGCTAGTGGCATAAGTATTAGGGTTTTCGCCGCTTTTTGATTCCCAGTTGCATCAAAAGTTCGCACGCCTTGCAGACCCTCATCGAAGTTGGCTCGCCGCAAAGCTCACATCTTCGCGTTTCAAATTTTGGCATCGCACGCACGATTTGTGGCTTCAACCTCTCAAACATCCGCAAGATCATGAACTTCGAGTTGGGATGATTGGTCTCGAGCCCGTTCAGAAAGTCGCGGATCTCCCCATGGATGCCCCCCGCATATGGACAAACCCCCAAGTGCACCTTTAACCCTCGGAGCAGGGCATAGAGAGCCACCTCCTTCTCTGGGATCTCTCGCAGCGGCTTGATTCGGGGGACGAACCCCTCACGCGACGGGTAGGTTGGCCCAAGGCGGTGAAGTCTGGAAAAATCAGCCCGCACGTAGTTTAACATGATCGCCTGCACTTCATCGTCGAGATTGTGCGCTGTCGCTAGCTTGTCGGCCCCCAACTCGCGGGCTGTCTGGTTGAGCAACGAGCGACGCATCACCCCGCAGTAGGTGCAGGGGTTCAGCCCGGTTTTCTTAGTTTTCGCGAGTTTGACCATTCTGTCTAAGGGTGCGCCGAAATTTTGCCTGAAGCTCACCACGAAGTGCTCGACGCCCAAAGCCCTCGCGTTTTCCCGGGCCACGGGCAGGCTTCGGTCGCGGTAGCCTTTTATGCCCTCGTCAACGGTTATCGCCACGATCTCGCATTTTCTGTGCTCGCTGTACCCGGCCAAGAGATGGAGGATAGCAACGCTGTCTTTACCCCCAGAAACCGCGACCGCAACTCGCTCGCCAAGTGAAATCATCTTGTTCTCCGCCAACGATCGGCGAAAACGGCGCTCGACGCTTTTTATCAAACATCGATCGCATAACAACACGCCAGCGTAGCGTTTGTTATAAACAGCTTTGCGGCCGCAGAAAGTGCACTTGAGCACTCAACCACCAGTAACAATGGGTATAATCTCGACCAAGTCTCCACTCGCGAGGCGCTCCTCCTCGACAACAATTTTCCCATTGCACCTGACGGCAACGACGCTTAGGTTGTAGCCCATCTGCTCCAGTAAATCAGCGACTTTAGCTCGCTGGGGAAGCCTGAACCTTCTCACTTTTTTCTGCCCGAATATTTTTACTGCAACCGTGATACGCTTCATACAATCACCACAGGGCCGGGAAGAAGTTTATGATTATAACTCCCAGCACGAATAAGGCGAGAGCGATGCTGATGCGCCTAGCCGTTTTTGCCGAAGTTCGAGATTCCAATACTCCAGAAAATATGTAGCCACCATCGAGTGGAATCGCTGGCAACAGGTTGAAAAGTCCGATGGCGAAGTTGAGCAGGAACATCCATGTTATCATCGAAACGATGGGCCAGGGAATGAGCGCGGCGTTGCAGTATGGATGGAATATCGGATAGCCCATTATCCCATACGACATCATAGCGATGGTGAAAATAGGATTGAGGAAATCCGATCGTGATCGGGCGGAAATCGTGGCCACCCCCAAGTAACCGCGGTTCTCGTTCTCAGGGTCCTGAACGGTGGTAATGGTGATAGTGTTGTCGCTCGTCACGATCACGAGGTTGTCCCCCGGACGCACGTTATCCATGAAGTTATCGAAATCGTGCCAAGTATTCATCTCCACCCCTTTGATCGAAAACAGACGCATGCCAGGGGTCAAGACGCCGTACGCGGGGACATTCTCATTCTCGGACGTTGCCCAAACATAAACGCCGGGGAGGGGGACAACTACAATCAGAAGGATGGCTAAACAAAATAACGCGAAAAGGATATTCGCAAACGATCCTGCCCCATACACCCGAAGCCGTTGCAAGATGGGCGCTTTCCTCAAACGCTTTTCGTCGGGCTCAACGAACGCCCCCGGGATGGCTATTAACATCAAGGCCCCCACTGATTTCGTTGGTAGTTCCTGCGCTCGAAGCACGAAACCGTGCGCAAACTCGTGCACAACGAGTACGCTGAGGAGCGCGATCAAACCTTCCAAAAGAGGAATGGTTACGCCAGGTATCACCAGCCTTACGCCTGCCGGTGCCACTTCCGGCTGTGTGAGAATAACAGCCGCGCTCAGCACGATCACGATAAACATGAATATCATGAATCCGAATCCCA
>CAZWMM010000157.1:0-2544 GCA_964634985.1 Hadarchaeota archaeon (SeqCode) | reverse complement strand
TGCTGGGTGTCCCATGTCGACAATGACGCTGGCACTTGGCATCGAACGTGAACTCAAGAAGCAAGTCCCTGAAGTAACGCGCGTCGAATCCGTTTAGCCTCTGAACAGCGATTTCAACTCGCTGGGATTTACCGTGTCCTTCTCAGTCACTATTGCTGTGATCAAACATGCTGGTGTGACATCGAAAGCCGGATTCAACACATTGACCCCTTTTGGCACTATTCTGAGCCCCCCGATGAACGTGACCTCATCCGCACTTCGCTGCTCGAGAGGGATTTCCTTGCCTGTTCGTAAACTCATGTCTATGCTGCTCGTTGGGGCCACCACGTAAAACGGCACGCGATGCTCCTTCGCGAGTACAGCTATTGAGTATGTGCCGATTTTATTCGCCGTGTCCCCGTTCGCCGCGATTCGATCAGCTCCCACTAACACCACATTTACTTGGCCAGATTGCATCACCGCACCCACCATGTTATCTGTGATCACCGTCACGGGAATGCCATCGCACTTCAGCTCCCACGCCGTCAGCCGCGCTCCCTGCAACAGCGGTCTGGTCTCTGTAGCGATGACCTTGATTCTTTTCCCCTTCCGCCAAGCTGAACGAACCACTCCCAAAGCCGTGCCATAGTCGACTGTCGCCAGCGCTCCCGCATTACAGTGGGTGAGCACCACATCTCCGCTCTTCAGCAGCTTCGCACCATTTTCCCCCATTCTCTTGTTCACCTCGACATCCTCTTCGGCTATGCGCTTCGCTTCGCGCACGACTGCACTGCGTGCTCGATCGGTGTCAGGGGCTGCTCGAGCTGCATCGAGAGCGCGTCTCAGCCCCACGAAAAGATTGACTGCGGTTGGTCGCGTCCGCCCCACCACATCGGCTGATCGCCTAAGCTCCCGCAGTAGCTGAGCCTTCGTCCTAGCCTTGCTGCGGAGCGCTGCGACTGCAAGCGCCATGGCTGCGGCGGCTGCAAGCGCTGGGGCACCCCGCACCTGCATTCGCTCGATCGCTTTAACTATCCCCTCAACGCTTTTGCACCTGACCAATCTCAACTTTTGAGGTAGCTTCGTTTGATCTATGAATACAACGCTCTTGCCCCGGAGCTCTATCGTTCGCAAACCTTCACCGCTTCTTCCTGTGTTTCAGGTGCCATAAAACATCATGAACCAACAGCCCAATCCCGAGCAAAAGGCCACCCCAAGGCAACCACGGATAGTATTCCCCAATTATGAGAGATCTGAAACTAATTGCGCCCATGCTACAAAAGATCAAGAAGATGCCGATGTACGCGTGGTGAATATGCAACGTTTCATCCTCAAATTTCTAACCGATTCTTTAAATAAAAGCATACGAGATAAATGGTTGTCGTATGTTTACCCGTGCGCGAGAAGCCGCTGAGCTGATAAAAAAACATGAACATGGTTCAATCGAAATCGTCTCCCATATGGATGCCGACGGTGCATGTTCGGCCGCCATTATCTCGAAGGCGCTTGATAGGCTCGATATCAAATACAATGTGAAGTTCGTCCGCATGCTTTATCGAGAAGTCGTTGAAGAACTCACCCCCGCTGACCTCACCATTTTCACCGACCTCGGGAGCTCGCAACTCCAGAACGTTCGAGAAAAATTCCTTAACCACGATGTGATCATCGCCGATCACCACGAGCCCGATGGAGCGGAGGGCTGGCAGGAGTTGGTTCATCTGAATGCCCATCGGTATGGCTTGGGTGGAGTGCAGGAGATAAGCGGAGCCGGGATGGTCTATCTCATCGCCCGAGAACTCGATAAGAATAACCTAGACCTCTCAGCGCTCGCGATCGTAGGTGCGATCGGCGACGTCCAAAATGCTTGGGGAAAACTCTTGGGATACAACCGTCAAATCGCGATGGAAGGAATCGAGTCGCGCGTTCTGGAGCAAAAAATCGACCTCATGCTTTACGGAAGACATAGTCGGCCGATCTTCAAGGCACTCGCGTCGTTCAGCGATCCCCCTATCCCCGGGATAAGCAACTCAGCAACGGGCTGTATGAGTTTGCTCAAAGACTTAGAAATCCCATCCAAGAGCGACAGGGTGTGGCGCCGTCCAGTCGACCTCACCACCGAGGAAAAACAACGCTTGGCTAGCGAGCTTGTCGCACGCGCTTACATGCATGTACCTCAAGAACTCGTGCATTATGTCCCCGGGTTGATAATAGGCGAAGCCCACACCCTGTTAAACGAGGAAGATCGCTCGATGCTCCGCGATGCAGGGGAGTTTGCGACATGTATAAACTCAACCGCTCGGCACGAGCAGCCGCTGATAGGATTTGAAGTTGCGAAGGGGGACCGAAGTACCTATTATCGAGCGATGCTGGGCCTGCTCCGCCACCACAGGCGTCAAGTCGCCGAGGGGATGGATTTCATCGAGGAGCGAGGGCTCGAACGTACCAAGCGCGGATACGTTCAATACTTCGACGCGACGGGCACGATCAAAGAAACCTTTATCGGGACGATAGCGGGCCTCACCATCGGCCACCCTCTTTGCGACCCTTACAAGCCAGTCGTCGGCT
>CAZWMM010000156.1:0-2575 GCA_964634985.1 Hadarchaeota archaeon (SeqCode) | reverse complement strand
GAGAGCGTTTCGAAGTGCACCTCTGCTGCTATAGATGCGGGCGCCAAGATAATGGCGGGGTTAGCGGTGGAAGACGTTATGGTAAGGGAAAAAGATCGGGTGGCGGGCGTTGTGGTCAACTGGAGCGCAGTTGAACTAGCCAAACTACACGTGGACCCGGTGGGGATTGCTGCACGAGTCGTTATCGATGCCACGGGCCACGATGCCATGATAGCACGCACCGTCCAGCGGAAGATTCCGGGCGCGAGGTTCCCCACGAGCACGGGGGGCGTGGTTGGCGAAAAACCCATGTGGGCGGACATAGGCGAGAAGGAGATCATCCGTAACACACGTGAAATATATCCGGGTCTTGTTGTGACCGGCATGGCGGCCAACACCGTTTTTGGGTCACCTCGTATGGGTCCGATTTTTGGGGGGATGCTGCTCTCTGGCAAAAGAGCTGCTGAGGTCGCGCTGAGGGCGTTTCGCAAAAAACGATAACAGCATTTGCAATGCATTGGTGCAATGATTAGTTTTGTGAGTGCTTTTTAAATTCCATTATGTATGTACGTAGATCCTCCTTGAAGGTGCTGATTTCCATAGCTTTTTTCAAATTTTTTTGGATGAGTTCGCCGATATTGAGTTGATTGAGGATCCCATCGATTTCGCTCGCGTTGGTTCTCGTGCGGGGGTGCCTGGGCAACGCGCTGCAACCCCCTGCATGCCGTGCTTGCCATATTCCGAGCTCTTTTGAAATTTTCTCGATTTCCAGTTTATCAAGCCCGAGCAAGGGCCTCAGGATCGGAAATTTTACCCCAGTGGAGAGTGCCGCCAGATTGCTTAGGGTCTGAGATGCTTTTTGCCCTAAAGACTCGCCAGTCACTATGCCCCGGGCTTTCTCCCGCTCGCAGACGAGTTCGGCGGCTTTGAGCATGCTTTTTCTGCAGACCAAGCACATGTACTCCCTCCGGTCGAGTTTTTCGAGTATCGCGCCCAGGATCCCTCCCCAAGGATAAACGATTGCTTTCTTGAATTTCGCCACTTTCCTGACTCTTTTGAGTGCGCCAATTGTGAGCTCGAGCATCTCCTCGCTCGTGTGGGGATAAGCGCAGAGATGAAGTGGTATGGTGTCGAATCTCTTTGCTGCTAGGGCGCAAGCAACTGGGGAGTCTATTCCCCCTGAGACCAAGCAAACGACTCGCTCTTTCATTTGAACCGCAGATGTTTTATCGATGTTCCAATAAAAAGAAGGATGTGCCGGGGTAGCCAAGCCCGGAAAAGGCGGTGGGCTGCAGAGGAAAATTTCCACTGAAACCCGCTATTCGCCGGTTCAAATCCGGCCCCCGGCTCTAAAATGTTTCTAGAGGGCCTTGCTAACCGTTGTGTCGACTATCCGTTTGATTTCTCTCTCCAGCTCGCTTGGAAGACCGAGGATGCTGGTGTCCATGAATCCCCGAACGATAAGCGATTGGGCCTCTGACTCCGAGAATCCCCTTGCCATCAAGTACAATATCTGTTCATCGGCAATTTTTCCAACCGCAGCTTCGTGGGTGAGCTCGGTTTCCTTCACCCTTCCATCGATCTCGGGAATCGCGTGAATGGAAGCGCTATCCGAGAGCAAAAGCCCCCTGCACTCAAGGTGGGCCTTACTACCATCATGCTCCCCCGCCAAAAACCCGCGGGCATAGATATGCGCGTTGTCCGAAGCTATCGCCCGTGTAATAATTTCTCCCCTAGCCCCGCGGGCCTGAAGCACGATCTTCGCCCCCACGTCTAGGTAGGAGCTCCCATTCCCGTACAAGATGGAACTGAACCTGGCCTTAGAGCCTTCACCCCTGCAATATGCGACCGGATACATCTGAAGGCTCTTCACAGGTCTCAAGCACACGTAGTTGGACACAAACGTGGCATCCTTTTCCAAGAGAGCCGCGGTCCTCGGACGAGCGTTGAAATCCGGAGCCCAATTATGAACCATCGTGAAGGTTAGCTTTGCCCCCTCCCCAACGTAGAATTCAGAAACACCCACATGCAGCCCGGATTGAACCCCTCGATGGGTAGTACAACCCGTTATCAGCTGAACTTCGGAATAGGGCTCGGCAACGATCAGGTTATGAACGTTTTGATTCAGCCCGTCTTTTGAGATGAAAAAACAAGCTTGCAGGGGTAGCGTGATCTTTTGACCCTTTCGCACCCTGATGAAAACACCTTTATCCCATTTTAGCTCAGCCAGCGCGGTGTACTTGTCGGTGCCCGCGTCAACGATTTTCCACCAATAGTCTTTCACCCAGCGGTACTTCTCAAATGCTTCGCGGCTGCTCATCACGTCTATTTTCCCTTTAAAAGTTTCCCGAATGGCTTGGAGGACCACCGAGTAATCAACCTGAAAATACATGCCGGCCCTTCCTTTCTCGTCAGCCCCAACGCCGACCTTCAGCGCCTCTTGAGTTACGTCTTTTGGCAGGGCGGAAATCGGGCAGAGTGGCCAGGGTTTAGCTCTCCTCCTAAAACCCGTAACCTTCAAGTCAGGGCCAAATGCCGCTGGCTTGCGCATCGCCCTCAGCGCAGCCTTTTTACTTTGGGACATCGCTCGCACCAT
>CAZWMM010000155.1:0-2576 GCA_964634985.1 Hadarchaeota archaeon (SeqCode) | reverse complement strand
CCATACTTTTGCCACATTTTCTTTGACCCGTTTTTTGACATCTTCATAAACGCTGTTACCATGGGCATCGATCGCTACGACGAGGGGACCGAAATCTTTAGCCTCGAGTACCCAAATCGCCTCGGGCATACCGAGCTCATACCAGTGCACGGAGCTTACCCGCTTTACCCGCTTCGATGCCAGCACGGCGCACCCCCCCGTGTACGCCAAGTAAACGCAACCTTTTTTTCGCATGGCTTCGATGGTATCCTCTCCCATCCCTCCTTTCCCTATAACAGCCCTGATCTTGAATTCCTCTATGAATTTTGGCTGGAGCGTTTCCATCCGCGTGCTGGTCGTGGGGCCAGCAGCCACTATTTCCCATCCCTCGCCGACTTTCCTCATTATTGGTCCACAATGATAAACCACAAGGCCTTCCATCTCGATCGGTGGCTTTTCCCCCTTGCTCCGGAGCTCGAGGACCCTTTTATGAGCTTGATCCCTGGCGGTGAATATGGTGCCAGATAGGTATACTACATCGCCGACCCTGAGCTTCCTGACGTCCGCTTCGGATAGCGGAGTAGTTAACTTGTATTCCACTTTGATCATCTCGGGTGCGAGATCCACTCAACTCTGCCATCAGAATGTATCTTCGCGGTAGCCTTCCTAGCCGCCCAGCATTGGATGTTCACCCCCACCGGCAAACCCCCGGTGTGGGTGTAGGCATATTCAACGTTGACCCCGAGTGATGTGGTTTTCCCCCCCAAACCCATCGGACCTATTCCCGTTGAATTTATCGCCTCGAGGAGTTCTTTTTCTAAATTCGCTATGGGCTCCTCTGGATGCTTTTGATCTAAAGGTCTGAGCAGAGCTTCTTTAGCCAGCTTCATAGCTATGTCGGCCGAGCCCCCTACCCCCACACCCACGATGATTGGGGGGCAAGGCTGCGATCCAGCCGCTATAACCGTATCGAGGACGAACCTCTTGACGCCTCTTATTCCTTCGACTGGTTTGAGCATGCCCAAGGCGCTCATGTTCTCTGATCCCACTCCTTTGGGGAATGCCGTGATTTCGATATAATCCCTCCCGGGGGAAAGCGAGTAGTTTATGTAGGGCATTTTCTGACCCACATTCGTGCCCGGGTTCTCCCTAGTCAGAGGATGCACGACGTTCGGCCTCAGGGGAATCTCTTCCGTCGCCCTCAACACGGCATTTTTTATCCCTTCCTCGATGTTTCCCTCGACCCTCGCTTCAGTACCTACTTCCACGTAGAATATCGGGACCCCCGTGTCTTGACACATGGGCTTGCATGTTTCCTCAGCCAACTTCATGTTGTCGAGTATCGCCCTAAGCTGAGTTTTTGCTATATCGCTCGTCTCCTCCTCGAACGCTTTTTTCAAAGCATTCTCGACATCTGCTGGCAGATTGGTAGCAGCCCGCCCCAGAAGCTTAACGCAAACTTCCTCGATCAATTTTTGGTTTATCATTCATTTTTAATCGGTTCTTGGCCACCTAATATCTTATGCCAAAAGATTCATGAATAGGAATTGTTTGCATCTTCGTGCTTGTATTTGGCAAAACTTATATGGCGTACTCCGAAAATTGATTGCAAATGAGCTGAAGTGAGACGAGATGGAAAAGCCAGCGGTTGAAGAGCTATTGGCCAAAGCTAAAAAACCATCGAAACTGGCTGTGCCCTATCACAAATTTTACGAGGGGAAAATGCAAGTTTTGCCCAAGTGCGCCATTAGGGAGCTCTACGACTTCAATATATGGTACACCCCTGGAGTGGCTGAGCCTTGCAAAATCATCAAGAAGGACAAAGATGCCTCCTTTGAGTACACGAATAGGTGGAACTACGTCGCCGTAGTCAGTGATGGAACTAGGGTCCTAGGTTTAGGAGATATAGGACCTGAAGCCGCCATGCCGGTAATGGAGGGAAAAGCGCTGTTGTTCAAATACTTGGGCGGGGTGGACGCCTTCCCTCTATGCATTTCAGCGCATGAACCAGAGGAGATACTGAAACTTTTAGAGCAGATCGAACCCACATTCGGGGGGATAAACCTAGAAGATATTGAGAAGCCGAAATGCTTCCACATATTGGAAGAAGCTAGAAAAAGGCTTGAAATACCGGTGTGGCATGACGATCAGCAAGGTACCGCTACCGTCGTCTTGGCTGGAGTCATAAACGCTTTGAAGCTGGTTGGGAAGAAGCTGAGCGAAGCTTCGATAACGTTGGTGGGCGCGGGGGCGGCCAACATCAAAACCGCGGACGTTTTGGAGCTGGCTGGGGGAAAGCCCAGAAAAATGATAATAGTTGACACCAAGGGCATAATGCATCAGGGTAGGAAAGATCTCGAACCGATGAAAGAAGAGAACCCTTGGAAATATGAGTGGGCCATCAAGAGCAACCATGAGAACAGAACTGGAGGAATCGAGGAGGCGATGAAGGGAGCAGATGTCTGTATATCGGCTTCAAAATCAGGCCCTGGAGTTATGAAGAAGGAATGGGTGGCTGGAATGGCCGACCGTGCCGTTGTGTTCGCTATGGCAAACCCGATCCCGGAGATATGGCCTTGGGAAGCAAAGGAAGCGGG
>CAZWMM010000154.1:0-2598 GCA_964634985.1 Hadarchaeota archaeon (SeqCode) | reverse complement strand
GCATTCGGTCAACCGCTCGACGATCAACGTTGTGATGGGTATGCTCCTTAAGCGTGGGCTGCTAACGTCAAGCGTGAGCAAGGGGAGGGGTGGCCTAAAGTACGTCTATAAAGTCAAAATTTCCCGGGGGAGGTTCGAGCGGGAAGTGGTCGGGAAGGTGTTAGATAGTCTGTTCGAATCCTTCGGAAAAACGTCGAAAAAATTGATGAAAGAAAAATTGACGCAGAAGTGATGGGCTGATTCTGGTGCGCTTTTACAATCTATAACCCGCTCAAATTTCAATCCATTGTGGTATGCATGGCTGAAGTCGAAGAGATATGGGTTGAAAAATATCGCCCAAAGAAGTTGGACGAGCTCGTCGGGCAAAAAGAGATAGTCAGCATGTTAAAGAGTTTCGTTGAAAAGAAATCGTTGCCAAATCTTTTATTTGCTGGGCCCGCGGGCACAGGAAAAACGACAGCCGCGCTTTGTGTTGCTCGAGAGCTTTTCGGGGATGGCTGGCGGCAAAACTTTTTAGAACTCAACGCCTCCGATGAAAGAGGGATAGACACAATCCGGACGAAGGTCAAAGATTATGCTAGGACGAGACCAATCGGCAACGTTCTTTACAAAATAGTCCTTCTGGACGAAAGCGACGCCCTAACTTCTGACGCGCAGCACGCACTACGTCGCACGATGGAGATGTATACTCATACATGTAGATTTTTCTTAGATTGTAATTTCAGTAGCCGCATCATCGAACCCATCCAATCACGCTGTGCTATCTTCAGATTCAAGCGCCTCTCGGAGAAAGAGGTCACGCAGATGCTCAAACGCATAGCCCGCGGAGAGAAGCTCACCCTGACAGACGGCGCGATCGAGGCGATAATCCACGTTAGTGAGGGCGACATGCGCCGGGCAATAAACGTTCTTCAAGCCGCAGCCGCGTTGAGGAAGAAAGTCGACGAGAAAACGATCTATGATGTGAGCGCCGCTGCACGCCCTGAGGAGGTCCGACAGATGCTCGAGCTCGCTATCGCCGGAAAATTCGAGGAGGCCCGCGGCAAGCTTTATGACTTGCTGATCGGCCAAGGGCTTGCAGGGGAAGATGTCCTCGAGCAAGTACACCGTGAAATCTTCAACCTAGACCTACCGGAGCGCGCGAAGGTTGAGCTGATAGACAAGACGGGGGAGTTCGACTTCAGGCTCGTGGAGGGGGCGAACGAGCGAATTCAGCTTGAGGCGATGCTGGCTCACTTCAGCTTGGCGGGCGGGCGCTCAAAGGGCGGCTGATGAAGTGCGGCTTTTAACTTATGTTAGGTCCCCCCAGCTAGAAGGATCCTTAATTTTTTCCAATCAATTTCCTCAAAAATGTCTCAACTTCTCTAACGTTTTTCAAAAAGAACTTCGCATGGGATTCCTTAAGTTCCCCCGAAACCAAAATGGTGATGCCCTTATCCCCAAGCGCTAGAAAAGCATCTTCGTCGGTTCGATCGTCACCAATGTAAAATGGCATGAGCTCCTTCTTCGGATCAACGAGTTCGATTATCCGGAGCGCGGCTTTGCCCTTATCCCATTCAACGTTCGGCCTTACCTCGAAAACTTTCTTGCCTTGGGTGACCCTCACCTCCCCCGCATCTATGTGGGGTCCAACCACCTCCTCGAAAATGCCTTTAAGTCCTTTCATCATCAATCTCTTGCTTCGCGTTCAATAAAAAATTTTTGGGGTACTCAATCTCGGGGGGACTTCTCAAGTTTCTCCCCCTTTTTCGCAGCAACGCGCCTTTTACCCCAATCCTCCTTGCTCGGGCACTTCGGGTCGAGGCACATCCGGTAGGGTCTCATCCCCACGCGGTTTACTTGGATCATCGGGGCCCCGCACTGCTCGCAAGTTTTACCCATCGAAATGATCATTCCAGCCTGAGGCAATGGAAACGAATTTTTGCACTTTGGATAATTCGAGCACCCCGCGAAGCGCTTGTGGGTAGCGCGAGAAACAACTAATTTCAGGTCCCCGCCGCACTTCGCACAGGTGCCGAAGATTCGCTGCTTTTGGCGGGTGATGCGGTAGGCCTCGCCCAGCTGCTTGCCTATTTCGAGCTGGTGCCTTCTAAATTTCTTCAGGAGTTTGTCGAGTTCCTCTCTCGCATTTTCAATGACTTCCTCTTTGTCGCGCTTCCCTTCTTGGATCGCTGCCATTTCGCGCTCGAACTGTGCGGTCAGCTCCTCACTCACGATCTCGGGGCAGTGCTTGAGGAGGGAGTCAATTACTTCTATGCCCAAGTCGGTGACGGTGATCTGGTTGCCGAAGATGTAGCCCCGCGCGTAGATATTCTGGAGGATGGGTGCGCGTGTGGCTTTGGTGCCCAAATTTCTTTCCTCGAGCTCCTTGACGATCGACGCTGGATTGTAGCGGGGCGGTGCCTGGGTCTCCTTCTCCTCGAATTTCACTTCCTTCACCGAGAGTTGCTGCCCCTCGCTCAGCTGCGGCAGGATTATCTCCTCGGTGGCGCCATAGCGGCCGTAATATGTGAGCCACCCCTCCTCGAGCACCCGCCGTCCCCGCAAGAAGAAGGGTTGCCCCCCCACATCGACCTCGCCCCGAATACTCTCCCCGAG
>CAZWMM010000153.1:0-2602 GCA_964634985.1 Hadarchaeota archaeon (SeqCode) | reverse complement strand
TTGCACGGTCTGAAGGACGACCAATCGAAGCTCAAGGAAGTCGAAAAACAGGAAATTCTTGGCGAGTAAATCGAGTAATGGTAAATCGGATTAATAATACATGAGGATTTAATAACCGAATGAGAAAATCATAGTGGTCGGTGACTTTATGAAGGAGGTGGATGAGCGGGAAAGCGTATTTCACAAAAAACTGAAAGTAAAATTGAAAAAACAAGGCATGGAAGGTAGAATAGAATTTTTGAGGGAATACTTAAGCTACCTTATCCGCAACAAAAAAACCATTCCGCCAGATTTCCCCACTTTTGTGAGGGAGATCCTCGGCTTAGATGCTAGAGGGGGGTTCATCCATATCAGAATATGGCATGAAAAAAGTGAGCTCGTCGAATTCGTGAAGAGCAAGAATTACGAGTACAGGATAGACCACTATGATTGAAGGCGAATTTTTAGTGGGAGAAGCCCTCGTAGGAGAAGAGCCAGAAATCGCGCACATAGATTTGGCAATTGGGAAGAAAAACGGCGCGATAGGTCAAGCTTTTTTAAACTCCCTTGCTCACCCGACTCAGGGACATACCCCGATACTTGCTGTGATAAGACCCAATCTGCCCGTGAAACCTTCAACGCTCATAGTGCCAAAGGTCACGATAAGAAGTTTAGAAGACGCTGATAAGATATTTGGCCCAGCACAAAGTGCGGTTGCGAAAGCGGTGATGGACTTGGTGGAGGAGGGGATAATACCCAAGAAAGATGTGGAAGATTTAGTAATCGTTGTTTCCGTATTTATTCATCCGCGCGGTAAGGATTACTCAAGATTATACAGATACAATTACAGTGCCACGAGACTTGCGATAAGGAGAGCAATGGAGAAATTTCCAAACGTGGATAAAGTTTTAGAGGAGAAGGATAAGGCTACACATGGGGTGATAGGGTTTAAAATCAATAATCTCAAGAAGCCCCCGTATCTGGAAGTGGCGCTCGATATACCCGATTGGAGGAGGGTGGAGGGTATCGTCAGGGCTTTGCCGAGAAGCGACGCGATAATCTTGGAAGCGGGTACGCCGTTGATAAAGAGATACGGCGTGGAGGTGGTGCAGAAGATACATCAGCTGAGGCCCGAAACGGTTGTGCTGGCAGACCTGAAGACTTTGGACACGGGGAATATCGAGGCCAGAATGGCAGGCGATGCCACTGCGGACGTGGTCGGATTTTCTGCCCTTGCCCCCTTGAAAACGATGGAGAATTTCATAGAGGAGTGCAGAAAGATTGGAGTCCTTTCGCTCATGGACACACTCAATGTCCCCAACCCGAAAATCGTACTGAAAAAAATGAAGGTAAAACCCGACATTGTGGAGTTACATAGGGCGATAGATGTTGAAAAAGAGGAGAGGGCTCAATGGGGCGACATAAAAGGGGTGAAAAGGATATGCGGCAAAAAAGTCCTCGTTGGCGTTGCGGGGAGAATAAGAGTAGACACGGTGGATAAAGCGTTGAAAGCTGGCGCGGATATAGTAGTTGTCGGGAGAGCCATAACTGGAGCAAAGGATGTAACCGGTGCCGCAAGAGCCTTTCTTCAAAAACTGAGAGCAGAGGAAGTTGATCAGTTCAGAGTCATGACGGACTTTTAGGTGGGTTGAATCGGAGCAGTGCAGTGGTGAAAGGGAGTCATACAGCCGAACATCGGTTCAACCCAGGTTGTCGACAACCTTCACGATGGGTTCGAACACAGAAAATTTCGTGAACGAGAGCCCCCCGCCATAGAAGTTAAAGGAAAGAAATTAGATACAGATAAGTGTTTGGGACGATGGAAAAGGAAAAAGTTACAATTGTTACGCTGCGCGAGATGAAAACAAAAGGCGATCGCATCACGATGCTCGCGGCCTATGATTATCCGACCGCACGCATGATCGACGAAGCGGGCATAGACTCCATCCTGGTCGGCGACTCACTCGGTAACGTCCTCTTGGGCTATGAAAATACGCTACCCGTGACCATGGAGGAGATGCTTCCCCACACGAGGGCTGTGGTGCGAGCCGTGAAGCGAGCCCTTGTGGTGGGTGACATGCCCTTCATGTCCTACCAGGCCAGCGTAGAGGATGCAGTGCGCAACGCTGGGCGTTTCCTGAAGGAGGGGGGAACAGAGGCAGTAAAACTCGAGGGCGGGCGGAGCGTCTTGGACAAAGTCAAAGCTATCATCGAGGCGGGGATCCCGGTCATGGGGCACTTGGGCCTGACGCCCCAGTGGGTCCATCAGTTTGGGGGATACAAAGTCAGGGGAAAAACCGAATCGGCCGCGCGGGCTATCCTCGAGGATGCAAAAAAACTAGAGCGAGCAGGAGCTTTCAGCTTGGTGCTCGAATGCATTCCATGGCAGCTGGCGAAGCTCATAACCAAAAGCGTTAAGATACCGACGATAGGGATAGGCGCTGGGCCATACTGCGACGGACAAGTTCTCGTGCTCCACGACCTCCTCGGGCTTTCTCAACGAGTGCCGAAGTTCGTCAAACGATACACGAAACTCGACAAGGTCATAGCGAAGGCGCTGGCTGATTTCAAGCTAGAGGTCAAGGAAGGGAAGTTCCCGACGCTTGAGCACAGCTATGAAATG
>CAZWMM010000152.1:0-2613 GCA_964634985.1 Hadarchaeota archaeon (SeqCode) | reverse complement strand
CCCTTCCCGCGAGCAGCATCGCATTATACGATATCGCCAAAGCCCAGTCAAATCTTCCACTTTCGATTAACGTCCTAGCCGTGTCCATATCCCTTCTGCCACGCTTCAGTGACCTCGTTGCCAACACGGGGTTGGGTCTCACCCTCCTTATGATTCTACCTCTTAACAGCTCTTCTAAACTCATCTTCATCGCCCACGAGCATGATAATTGGCTTTCTCACTATTTCTGTCACGAGGTGATGTCTACTTTTGATTCTTTTTGAAAATTCCCCGGCGCTCCAGAATATGTAATTGATCTCCCTTCCAACATCTTTCTCTAATTGCCCCACCGCTTTCAGCACATCCTCTTCGTCGAGGTCCCCCACTACGAGTACGTCAACATCGCTGCTTTCACTCTCTTCCGCGCTCGCAAACGAACCATAGATGAGCGCATATTGTATTCCATTTAATGTGGAGAGTGCGCTTTTCATAAGATCTCCTAGACCCGCTGTTTTCATTATCATGTTTTTCAACTCGGTAAAGTAGGGGAGTTTTTTGTCCGCCGAGATTAGTGTGATTTTGCCCCTTTTCTCTTGGGTGAGTATGCCCAAAGAAACCAAGTTATTTACCTCCCTATACAGTGCCCCGTATGGTATGTCTAATTGCTTTGCCAACTCGCGAATGTAGAATCTTCTGTCTGGACTCATCACGAGCTTGGACAAAATGGCCACCCTGGTCTTTGACCCAAACAACTTATCTATTTTTGATGTCATACTATCTATTTTTGATGTCAATGTTTATAAAGCCATGCGCTGGTGCCAACCGGTCGGAGGTTTTGAGTGTGACGTTGCTCTTTCACATGCAAGCACTTCTTCCAGGCTAATGCCATCCGTTGACGCATCTCGATTTCGTGTAACTCAAAATATAAGCATTTTTTACCGGTAAACTCGGGACAGAATTCCCCCCTCGCACCTTGGGTTCCACGAAGCAGTCTAGACATTTTCCGAGGAGATTTCCCGGAAATTTTCTGGATGGTACAAATTCAGGTTCAAACCCTTAATACCGCACCATCTCTAAACATGCCGGGGGATGCGAGGCCGCATGCTCGATTTTTGGGAGTCTATTTGGGTCAAATGAGTTTAATTGGTTGGGCAACTAGAAGTCTTTTATACCTCCTCAGAACATTGATGTCATCAAGGTGAAAATCGAAGCCGATCCACATAAGCACGATCATAACTGTTGCCCTCTCTGCGTTAAATAAGTACGTTATTTAGGTGGTGATGATTTGGAAACCTTATTGACTTTTGCATTCATAATGGCGATCTTCTTCGCACGGCTAGCTCAAAACGCCATTGGTACCGTGCGGGACATCTTGGTAGTCAGAGGACAGCGCACGAAAGCCGCGATCTATAGCTTTGCCGAGACCTTAATTTGGGTGGTGGTGTTTAGTTTCATCATTAAGGGTATTTTTGATGAACCCCTCTGTGCCGAAACCATTTTTAAAGTCCTAGCTTTCGCCGGTGGTTTCGCAGCAGGCTCTTACGCTGGGGTATTCGTTGAGGAGCGGATGGCTATTGGGTACGCCACTGTGCAGGTCATCTCCATGAGCAAAAGCAAGGAGGTTGGTGAAGTGTTGTGTCGGCATTTCCCGGTAACGGTGATCAAAGCGAGGGGGAGGAAGGGGACCCGCAAGATCTACCAATCAATCCTCCAGCGCAGACAGTTGTCAAAGTTCTTGGCTTCGGTTGATGGGGTAGATCCAAAGGCCTTTATCACGATAATGGACACCCGAAGTGTGATGAGGGGAATAGCCAAAGTGAGACCATAGGCTAGAAATAGTTCAAAACGTGGGAGTTGTTGAAAAAGCTGGGGGTCTAGGTTTTATTCAAAGCCTGATTTGAGTTCAATCTCGACGTGCAATTAGATATTGGTCCCGCTGATTCCAAGCAAAAATTCTGTCCAATTCTTGCCTAAAAATTGTATGATAAATTTAAACAATAGCAGTCATCTCTCCCCCCCCGCACCTATGTGAGTTTTAAGCCTTTCGGCCCTTGGGCGACTTGGGCGACGCGCGCATGCACCTATTCGCGGTCACCATAGGTTAAAAATGGCTGGCGCACCTTCTCCGCCTTCACGGGTTCTTCCACATGACCCGCCCAATTGCACCCCCACACGCCAAGTGCTTTTACCGCTTCACGTACTTCTTCCAGCTCTGCCTCACGACTTGGACTCCGACCACGATCAGGACCACACCAACAATTGTTAGGATCATCCCGTAGGCAGCTAGGCCCCAGTCTACGGCGAGTTGGATCCCACTGGCGACCAATAGGAACACCCCTGCTAAGAGAATGCCGATGTTGATCACAGGCTTTCCGGGCCACACACGGCTCCCTCCGGCGAACACTAGCAGGGCACCGGCCGCTAGTAGCCCTATTCCCAAGATCAAAGCACTCGAAACTTGAACCGCGTTCATGCCTTGGTTTATGAGGATTGCCCCGATAAAGATGAGCACTATCCCGATGAGTATGATGGCAAACTGTTTTGGCGGCTCGGGTATCGGCGGCGGGGTATAAGCGACTTCATCCGACATAGCTAAACCACTCCTTGAAATACTATCTGCGACGTTCTTTTATA
>CAZWMM010000151.1:0-2642 GCA_964634985.1 Hadarchaeota archaeon (SeqCode) | reverse complement strand
GACCGAGCGGTCTCAGATCGTTGAATACCTCACGGGCGGCGTGATACCAACAGACATCACGATGGCATTGGGATATTCTAAAGTTTTTCGCGAGCGGGCTGCGCGGACTTTCGATAGGCTGAGCGAGCAGGAGCTTTCAAGGGCTCGCGGGATGAGGAGGGCACTGGCTCGAAAGCTGATGGTGGAAAAGGAGAGGGTGCTCGTTGCGATGCGTAAGGGGAGGATGGAGGAACTCTCCGGCTTCGAGGGGATGGGCCCTAAGACTTTCGGGCAACTCTTGGAGTTTTTGGCGAGGTTGAACTCCGAGTTCACGGATGGAAAGGTCACAATCGACACCAAGCGCATTCTGCGCTTGCCTTCTAGCCTACACTCAGGCGTTAGCATGAAATGCGTGCTCGTGCGGGACATCGAGCATTTTGCGCTCGAAGATGCGATTCCAAAATTTGTGCTGGAGCGTGAGGGCGGATGGCAGAATTCTCATTTGAGGACCTGAAGCGGGCTTGGTTAGCGGAGAAGACCTCTCGAGACCTCGTTGAGCTTCGGGAGGAATTCTATCAGGATGTCGCTCGATACGTGGCTGGGTTGAATCTCGAGCTCAAACGCGGTGAGCCCCTGCGCCGAGAGCTACTTCGGGAGGAGTTTCGAAATGCCTTGAGGATGGTGCATGAAATCCACCTTTCTCGGGTACTCAAGGCCACCGATGAGGTGACCCAAGGGCGTTTGCCAGCACCCCTTCTCGAGCGCGAACGCTATGCGTTCAGCGAGGTGAGGCAGAGCCTAGAGAAGCTCCATGCAGAACTCGTATCCAAAGCAACGGCACGAAAAGCGGCGGTTGTGGTGCCAAGCGAAATAACAAATGTTTTGCTCATCATCCAAGCCGAAGTTCCAAAGATAGTGGGCGATAACCTTCGACAGTATGGCCCATTCAAGCGGGGGGATGTGGCGAGTTTGCCCAGGCGAAGCGGAGAACTCATGGTGAAGCGCGGGTTAGGTAGAAAAATCGAGGTTAAATCCTAGATCGTGAACGATACCTTTTTTGGGGGAGATGTAAAAGTCTACGACATGAGAGTCCCGAAAAAAGTTCGCACATATTGCCCTTCATGCGGGAAGCACACCGAGCACAGCATTTCCCAGCTGAAGAAGCGTTCCGCCCGCCCGATGAGTTGGGGGCAGCGCCAGTTCACCCGCGTTACCGCTGGATACGGTAGCCAACCGAGGTCCGAGCAAAAAAAATTCTCGAAGACGGCTAAAAAAGTGGTTCTCATGTTTAAGTGCGGTGTTTGCGGTAAATCCCACCCCCACCGCGGCTTCAGGTCGAAGGGCGTGAAGTTTGAGGAGTAGTGGTTGAGTGCTAAGAAAGCAGCGCTCTAAATTTTTAAGGGTGCAGTGCAACGACTGCGGCAACGAGCAGTTTGTGTACAGCCATGCGAGTTCAGCGATTAAGTGTCAAGTGTGTAGCAAGACGCTAGCTGTGCCGCGTGGGGGAAAAGCTGAGATAAAGGCCGCGATTTTGGGCGGGGCGGAATAGGTGTTATCTTGGTGAGGAAAAGGTCCGAATTGCCAACCGTCGACGATTTCGTCATGTGCACGGTGAAGAAGGTTTTCGCCCAAGGAGCATTCGTGAAGCTCGATGAGTATGCCGGCAAAGAGGGGATGATCCACCTATCTGAAGTCGCTTCCGGTTGGATCAAAAACATTCGCGATCACGTCAGGGAAGGGCAGAAGGTTGTGTGCAAGGTTCTGGCGGTGGACCCAAAGCGGAAGCACATCGATCTCTCGCTCAGGAGGGTTAAGGATAGCGAGCGCAGGTGGAAGACCAAACAATTGAAGCTGGAACAGAGGGCGGAGAAGCTACTCGAGTTGGCGGCTGGCAAGCTCGGAAAAAACCTCGATGAAGCTTACGAGGAGGTTGGCTTCGCATTACAGGAGAAATTCGGCGACCTCTACTCGGCGCTAGAGTTGGCCGCTAAGGAGAAGGGTGCTCTAGCGGATGTGGTGAAGGAAAAGCGCTGGGTCGACGTGCTCGGGGAGGTCGTTTCCTTGAAGGTCGAGCCTCCATCCTTCAAAGTTTCAGGTTACGTGGATCTGAGTTGTCCGACTTTAAATGGGGTGGAAGTGATAAGATCAGCTATGATGGAAGCTCACGACTCTACAGGTGGCGGCGGGGTTGAGGTGAAGTTTTTCTATGTTGGTTCTCCGCGATATCGCATCGAAGTTGAGGCACCCTCCTACAAGACCGCGGAGGCCGCGATGCAGAAAGCGGCTGAAATCGCAATTGCAACCGTGGAGAAGGTCGGTGGCAAAGGGAAGTTCAGCAGGACGGGATGAAATGAAATTGAAAAAATGTAAGTCGTGTGGCACGTACACGCTTAAGGACAGGTGCCCGAGCTGTGGAGGGCAGGCGATCTCACCCCATCCACCTAAATTTTCTCCGTTGGACCCATATGGAAAGTACAGGCGGGTGCTGAAAAAGCAGGCAGGGGAGGCTTAAAATGGAGGAGACGATTGTTAAATTCCTAAAAAAACCGAAGGTCAAGGCACCCGATCTCATCGAGGGTCTACCGGGCATGGGTTACGTGGGCAAGCTCGCAGCGGAGCACCTGGTCGAGGAGCTTCATGCAGAGAAATTGGCCGAGCTCCAT
>CAZWMM010000150.1:0-2643 GCA_964634985.1 Hadarchaeota archaeon (SeqCode) | reverse complement strand
CGCCGGTGTAATAGTAATGGCGATAGCTGATGGGTTAGCCGATGCTGCAGGTTTTCACATGGTCGAAGAAGCAGAGGTTGAGAAAGGGCGAGCCAAACACACTTCAAGAGAGATTTGGCTAACTACTGGCATTACCTTCTTTTCAGTCTTCGGTTTTATTTTAACCTTTGCTGTTCCTATTCTGCTATTTCCTTTGGGAACTGCTGTTTTTCTTGATATTGTTTGGGGAATGCTACTCCTGATTAGCTTTAATTTTTACATCGCTAGAATTAGAGGGGAGGCGCCAGCAAAACTGATCACCGAGCATGTTTTATTAGCCATATTTGTCATTGTTATTTCCTATTGGATTGGTGATTTGCTAGCCATGTGGTTCTAGATATTTTCATTTACGTCATGAGTATCATAGTTATCAAGACCAGTATCTGGGCGACTAGATACCCAAAAGGAACTATTGCGCAGAACATGACACCCGTGAGTAGTGTTAGGGTTCCTGTGCTCCTCGCTATCTTCTCAACACCAGTTTCTTCTTTTAGTTGGAGTAAACCGACTCCTAACAAGATCAAAAACACACCTGTAAGCTCAAGCCACACAATGTCCGCTATGCCAATAAACTCTAGGGCGTTAGTCAAAGTTATAACTATACTTTGGAAATTCATACCAATTCCGCCAACTGCAGTTATGGATGCGTGATCGAAAGCGGCGAATTGGGGGGGTCCCGGTTCAAGCCAAATTAAAATACGTGCGATCAAACCGAGCGCCAGCACCACTATGCCTATTACGCTAATTACGGCTGGGAATGATCTCTGGTACTTGACACGTCATCCTCCAGTGGAAAGGGGGCAAAGAATTATTAAACTTTCATGCTGTCTATACCAGTCCAAAATTGCACTATGCTCAAGTCCCTAATGTGCAACAGAACCCAATGTAGAAAGGTTTATAAAAGCTAAAAGCACCCTCAAAAAGTTGTGGAATAAATAACCACCTAGGCTCGATAAAATGACCGAAAGGGTGACACGAGATTCATCCTATTTGGATGGACAATCCGTAACTGGAACGAGAACTCGCGTGAAAGACGTTAGCCCGACGAGTGGGATGTGCCCAATTTGTATAAAGGAGTGCCCGTTTCTCTGCGAGATAAGCCTCTCCGCCTTTAGAGGCCGAGAAGTTCTCTACCCGATACCAGCCCAATACGGGTATAGCACATCGGCCTCCTTGAAAAACTATGGCCTAGACTGGTCTCATTTCAACATTCTTTCCGCTCTCAGGGGTGCGGAGGGCATCTCGGCAGATCCGGATCAAGCGTTGTTTCCAAACGTGAATATCAAGTCCAAGTTCGGCGGAGTCCCACTCAAGCTGCCCCTGGCCAACGGGGCATTTGGATCCACTGCGGTGGCGAAGAATAATTGGGATGCCTTGGCAATAGGTGCGGCATTATCTGGTATCATTTTGATCATAGGGGAAAACGTTTGTGGCATGGATCAAGACTCGAAGTTTACTAAAGGAAAGGTAGTGCACTCGCCAGATATGGAGTATAGGGTCAAGAAGTTCAGAGAATTCTGGGACGGTAAACATGGCGATGTAGCTATTCAGACCAACGTTGAGGATCAGAGGCTGGGTGTCGATATCTATGCCATCTCTAAGCTCGGGGTGAACATCATTGAAAGAAAATGGGGACAGGGTGCGAAAGCGATAGGCGGCGAAGTAAGGCTCAGCACGATAGAGCGGGCACTTACCCTTAAGAAGCGCGGATATCTCGTGGTTCCGGACCCCGAAGACAAATCGGTTCAAAAGGCTTTTAAAGCCGGATTCTTCAAGAGCTTCGAACGCCATAGTAGGGTAGGCATGCCGGCCGAGCAAGATTTCATCAAGGATGTGGAGTGGTTGCGTGAGCAGGGAGCTAAAAAGGTCACGCTCAAGACCGGGGCGTACCGGCCAGTAGATGTCGCATGGACGATGAAGGTTGTGTCAAAGGCGAAAATCGATTATGTAACGTTTGATGGGGCTGGAGGTGGCACTGGGATGAGTCCCGTACCCATGATGAACGAGATGAGCACTCCAACTGTCTATCTTGAAGCGCAAATATTGAAATGTGCTCAGCTTCTGAAAAAGCACAACCGTTACGTGCCGGACATAAGCATGGCGGGCGGTTTCATCAACGAGACTCAGGTTTTCAAGAGCATTGCGATGAGCAATTTCGGCGATGGACCTTTCATCAAAGCAGTGACCATGGCGAGAGCGCCCCTTACCGCCGTGATGAAGGCCCAATATTTCACTGAACTCGCCAGTCAAAAGAAGTTGCCAAGAGACTTTGCTGAGAAGTATGGTAAGGATCCGGATAAATTCTTCATAGCTACCCCAGAATTACGGGAAAAATACGGCAATAGGTTCAAGGGTATCCCACTGTCTGCGGTTGGGCTTTACACTTACCTAGCAGATAGGATTGGGGTTGGGCTCAAACAATTGATGGCGGGCGCGCGAAAATGGAAACTAGAATTGATCTCCAGGGATGATCTCGCTGCATTGAATAAAACAGCTTCTGAAGTTACCGGCATGGGGATTCTTGCCTTGTCCTTCGCTTATCCAATATCATTTGGATTTTTCGTTGGGTTATCAGCGGGAACTTGGTGCTACCGTCACGGAGTT
>CAZWMM010000149.1:0-2660 GCA_964634985.1 Hadarchaeota archaeon (SeqCode) | reverse complement strand
TCGTGCCTGAGGATTATCTTCGCCAGAGACTCGATAACGCTTTGGCATATCTCAGCCCCTCCGGCTACGGCGTCGTCGTGAGCGTGCGGTGTGAAAATGAAGACACTCCATGGCTTCAAGTCTATCCAACGGATGCAGGGGTTCCGAGTTTGGACGTAAAGCAGGCGATTTTTAGGGGAAAGCTCACTTTGATGGCCGTCGAAAACAGGTTCGATTTTGATGCAGAGGTCACAATATTTGAAAGGTGAGTGTAATGAATTATTTCCGGTCACCTCTCCCGAAAACCATTTGGACTGGACGTGATTTGATTGGATGCGTGGGTAACTGATCAGAGAGGAGCCGTTCCAACCTTAGCCATCTTCACCATATTTGTGATTTTGGTGACGTTTGTGGCCGTCGAGAGCTTTCAAACGAGCTACCAACGTTCCTCCCAAGCCGTCCAGCAGCGCCAAGCCGCCACAACCGCCGTGGCCATGCTTAAAACAGTTGAATCTGAACTCAATGATTCTCTCTACTCAGCAATCTACGCGGCCGTTTATGAATCGGGATTGGCTGGGGAGAACCGTGAACAGGTTGAGCAGCGGGTGCGAAGCTACCTGAACGAGCGCATATCGAGCGGGTGGAGATACAGCCATTTTAATGAGATCTCGGTCCCCCCATGCGATGAGAACTCGCTTCGCTTCGAGTGGCAGCCCGACGGGAGTGTTCGCGTTGTGGGGTATCTTGCAGCGCAGGTGGAGCACGTGATGGGACCTAGGGCGCACGGCGTGAAGCTGAGCGTGGCCACCACCCCGAGGTTTGACCGCTTGAAGCGAGTTGCGAACCTAGCTTATGAACTAGCGCTGTTCTCCGGGAATCTCGCGCAACTAGAAATCGAGCTGAATGAGAACTACGCGTCCGAGGGCATTCAGTTTAAAATAGAGAGTGGGCCTAGGGTGACGGCTCAAGACCTATGGGCAGCTAGGCGGGTAATCGTGGGCTAGCTAGTGATAAATTAAACCTGTTTTCTTGCCTCGTCGTTTCTCTTAAGGAATTCTAGAAGTTTCGGAATTACTTTATCCTTGACTTCTCTCAAGAAGTCATGACCTGAACCTGCAAAGGTGATCAGCTGAGAGTTGGGGATTCTCTCCGCCAAGATCCTTGAATTTTCTGGGGGGATGAGAATATCTTTCTCGCCTGCCATGACGAGTGTTGGCACCTTTATGTTAGGTAGCCTATCAAAGGTATCGAACATCCCTATCGCCGCGGCTTGCTTCCCTAAGGTTGCGAGTTCGTCGTCCCAAGAGACTCCGGGAGGTTCTTGCCCCACTAACATGTGTACCCACTCTTCCACTCTCTCTGGATTATCCTTGATGAACTCGGGAGAAAAAAGGAATCGAGAAGTCCCCCTGATGAATTCTTCCATACTCAGTCCTGGGATAGCGTAGACTTCCATATAGAGTTCATGTCGAATTGGGGGGACTTTACCGCCCCCGCAAGTCGTGCAACATAGGATCAGGCTTTTAACTTTTTCAGGGTAATTTAGAGCGAATTCTTGAGCGATCATCCCGCCCATGGACTGACCTAAGATGTGGGCGCTTTCTATCCCGAGTGCATCCATCAAACCAGCGGTGTCTTCAGCAATCATTTTCATGGTGTACTCGACATCTGGTCTATCGCTCTGCCCTATTCCCCTGTTATCGAACACTATTGTCCTATGGTGTTTGGAAAGCTCTTCAACCAATCCCGGATCCCAAAAAGCAGAGCTAGCGGCGTATCCCATGATCATGACTAGAGGAGATCCTTTCCCCAATTCCTCGTAATATAGCTCTATATCTTTTACCTTGACTTTTGGCATGCCATCAATTTCTATAGACATGGTGAATTTAAAAAATTGTGGAAGTAAATTTTATCCTGCAAACGCAAAAAGTAAGTAATTTAAAAATACAAAGGGCGGCGAGCGCGCCCGAAGTTGACGCCTTCCCCGCGCGACGATTGCTGGCCCCAAACTCCATCCCGTTATCCACAAGCGTCGCACGTCCTGCCCACGGTTGCTGATTCGGATTTGAAGGTGAGACGACAGCTCGCCTTCCAATCTTCCGCCCCTAGCCGGATTCGACAGGTGAAGGCAGTTCTCCCCGATCCTACGACCGAGGCCCTACCACCGCCGACCCTGTGGGACAGGACTTCCACGCCGGAAACCAGGTCAGCGCACAGTTCCGACGCCTTCCCCGAGCTTCAGCCCAGCATATAGCGGATTTCTGGTACAGGGAACCGCTAACTCCCCGCCTAGCTCGCCGCAATTTTAATTGAAGGCCAAGGAATTATATCTTTTACGCTATAATTAGCTGATACAATTTGGAAAACGATGTTTTGATTTACGATCTGGTTATTGATTAGAATGGGGAACAAATTATTCGCACAAAAAAATCATTTCCCATAACGATCGGTGAACACCAGCTCATCCAGTTTTTTCCGCGTACTCCTAGGTGACTCAGCGGGGAATCCAATTGAGATTATGGACAACAATCGCTTTTCCCTTGGAATTTTCAATATCTCTTTCACTTCGTCCTCATACGTTGAGCCGTATGAGCCTATCCAGCAAGCTCCCAAGCCAAGGCTATGAGCTGCTAAAAGCATATTCTGCGTCGCAATAGCACCATCCTCTACCGGATGAGTTG
>CAZWMM010000148.1:0-2741 GCA_964634985.1 Hadarchaeota archaeon (SeqCode) | reverse complement strand
CTTGGGAGCTTTTTCAACCACCAGTTTCAAACTGGTGGAATTCTCATCTTTAAATTTGTGGGAATGGCTTTGATCTTGTGGCAGGGGATTTTCTCTACTTATCACAACACCTCATTTACCAACGTGCCGACATCACGTACCCTCAATTTTTCCTCTAAGTTCATGGTTTTTACAGCATCGCTCAACATCATCAGGCAGAATGGGCATGCCGTGGCGATGAGGTCAACCTCCAGCTCAATTGCCTCTCTTACTCGATGGATCGATGGTTTTTCGCCGTGGGGTACCGACTCCTCCGACCAGAGTCTCCCCCCACCCCCGCCGCAGCAGAAGCTGTTTTCTTTGTTCCTCTTCATCTCCACCAATTCAATCCCCGGGATCGACTCCAAAATTTTTCTTGGCTCCTCGTAAACCTTGTTAATTTTACCCAGAAAACATGGATCGTGGTATGTAACCCTAACTTTCAAACCCTTAGTAAACTTCAATCTACCTTCATCGATCAACTCGGCCAGTACCTGGGTATGGTGTTTAAAATTCAATCCAAGGTCTGAGTAATTTTCTTCGTTTTTAAAAGCGTTATAACAGTGTGGAGAAAGTGTAACTACATCCGTTGTGTTAAATTTTTTGAAAAGTGGAGCGTTGTGTTCAACTAGATATTCGAAAAGCCCAGCTTCCCCGAGTCTCAGGGCTGGGTCACCGCAACACCATTCATCGCTTCCCAGAGTCGTTAACTCTACGCCCCCGCGCTTTAGGGCCTGAACCGTGGATTTTACTGCCTCGGTGCAACGCGGATCATATGTTGAAGTGCAGCAAGCGAAAAGCAAAGTACCGGCTTCGGCTCTTCCCTCTAAAAACTTCACCCCGACCTCACGTAAGAACTCATTTCTCTCCTTGGACGGAAAATTCCATGGATTATATTTATTCATCAAGCTGAGCAGCGCATCTTTTGCCATTTTGGGCGGAAGACCTTTCTCGGTTAATAATTTTCGTGCCTCAAGGACCAACTCCGAGGGCTTGATGTTTTTTGGGCACACTAGGTCGCAGGAGCTACATGAAGTGCAAAGCCATACCCCATCGCGATATACGTTTAGACGTTCCTCGAGCCCTTGGTCACGCGAGTCAGCGATAAATCTGTAAAGCATCGATAGATGGGTTGGCCCGGGGAAGTTTTCATCCGTGCAAGCCGGACAAGCTCCAAAACAAGCAGCACATTTCGTGCATAGGGTGTAATCCCATATGCGCTTTTGGTCGGGAATCGCCTGGATCAATTCCCTATCGATGGGTGGGGGCTCGACTCTCAGGAGATAAGGCTTTACCACTTTGAATTTTTTCATGAATTCTGATATATCGACGACGAGATCTTTGATCGGCGGAAAGTTTGGTAAAGGTTCGATCGTTACCTCATCGCTACCTAAATCGAGTACCTGAGTGTAACAAGCGAGCATGGGTTTACCGTTAACCGAAACCGCGCAACTTCCGCAAATCCCCATCCTGCATGAATATCTGTAGGTAAATGTCCCATCGAAATTGTCGTTGATGTAATTGAGGGCATCTAGTACGGTCATGCCCACATGCACCGGTACCTCGTAAACGGATGGCTTAAAAGAATCCGAATCTGGGTTGTACCTCCAAATTTTGAATCGTACGGATTTTTCTCGATCCAACGGAACACCTAATACTTCCTTTCAGTAGGCTTCCACTTGGTTATCGTCACAGGCATGTACTCGATCTTGGGTCCTTCCTTCGTGTGGCGAGCTATCGAGTGAACAAGCCATTCATCATTCCTCTTCGGGTAATCAGTTCTAGCGTGGGCGCCTCTGGACTCTTTTCTTAAAATTGCGCACGTCGACAAAACTTCTGCGAGTTCGAGCAAGTGATCGAGCTGCAAAGCTGCTATTAAACCCGTGTTAAATTTCTTCCCCTGATCTTCAACATTTACATCTTTGAATCTTTCCTTGAGTCTTTTTATCTCCGCCAATCCCTTTTTCAATTGTTTTTCATTTCTGTACAGCCAAGCATTCTCATCCATATTTCTCCTCATCGCATCTCGGATCTCGGGCAATCTTTCATGGCCCTCCGATAAAATCCCGTCAAAAACCCTTTTCTCCTCCTCTTTTACTTTTTGGATAGGCACATCGGAAAAATCGTGCGACGAAGCATATTTAGCTGCTTCAACTCCGGCCACGGCACCGAAAACGAGGCATTCGGCAGTTGAATTCGTTCCAAGTCTGTTGGCCCCATGCAGAGTCAAACATGAACATTCACCCGCAGCGTATAAACCAGCGATCGGGGTTTCAGTTTTGATGTTTGCATGGATTCCTCCCATCGAGTAGTGGGCTGTGGGTCTGATGGGTATGGATTCATCAACAGGGTCTATGCCTGCGAGTTTTTGACATACCTCCCTTATCAAAGGCAGCCTGTTGTTTATTTTCTCTTCGCCTAGATGTCTGACGTCGAGGTTCAAATAAGGTCCAAATGGGCCCTCTAATCCCCTGCCTTGAGCGATTTCAGTCCACTCTGCACGTGCGGTGATGTCTCTGGGGGCGAGTTCCATCCTTTCAGGAGCATACCTAGCCATGAACCTTTCCCCTTCAGCATTCACCAAGTATCCACCCTCGCCCCTAGCACCCTCGGTTATCAATACACCACCCGCGGGGACGAGGCCCGTGGGGTGGAACTGAAGCATTTCCATATCCTTCAACGGTACACCGGCGCGGTAAGCGATAGCTACACCATCACCGGTC
>CAZWMM010000147.1:0-2767 GCA_964634985.1 Hadarchaeota archaeon (SeqCode) | reverse complement strand
AATTTTGGTCGAACTCTTGGTATAAAATAAAGGTTTCATCAACGCAAAGCCCTTTGAGCAGGTACGAGCCCATCGGCGAAACAGAGAGGGGGACTGTGATCGAGCTGAATGAAGAGCTTTTAGACAGAGATTTCATCATTTCCTCCCTATGCGTGCGGCCCCATTACTTCGCCGGGTGGGAAGGCGGTGCCAAAGCTTTTTTGCCCGGGTGTTCAAGCCTCAGAACCATAGCAAGAAACCACTCGTATGTGATCGGAAACCCGCGTGCGAGGGAATTGGTCATCGAGGGAAACCCGGTCAGAGAGGACATGAATGAGGTGGCAAGCCTGATCAAGGCCCGCGGGATAAATTATCGGATCGCGGATTTCGTGCCCAACCAAGCGGATGAACCAGTTTTGGTTGAGTACGGTGATCCCGTGTTGACCCACCGGGAGCTGGCGCGTTTCGGCGAGGGATTATATATGGTCAAAGCTGAGCCATCGTCACTGGTGGTAACCGTTGCAGATGGGTATTTGGGCAGAGATTTTTACCAGTCGCTCAAGGCCTATCACCTCGCTTCAGGCATAGCGAAGCCTGGTAAGCCAAAATCTAAAGTGGTCCTCATAGCATCGTTGAAAGAGGGAGTGGGGAGTAAAACGTTTGCTGACGAGCTCATCCGCTACGCAGGCATGAAACCCGAGCTTATTATAAAGGACTTGAAAGAGAGGGCGGGGAAAGGGGAGTTCAACGAAACACTCCAGAAAATCAACAGGATCGCGATGGACAGCGAAAGAGTGGATTTAGCTGTGGTTTCTCCGGAAGCCCCAAAAGATGTGGAAAAGCTACTGGAAAAAGCGGGCATACCTTTCTCCAGGGAGTTAGATGAAATGCTCAAGCCATGGTCTTACAAGGGTGCGGCGCTCATCATCCCCCGCGGATCATCCACGGTTCCAGTTCCAGCTTAAGGTAAAAAATTCGGAAGAGAGTTTAAACCTTCACAACAATCTTTTAACGTCTGAAGGCAATTATTTTTGCGGCTGGATCTTTTGGGGGAATGGAAAACTCTCGAAACTGAAAAGGCCGAAGCTGTGCTCAGAGCCCTCTCTCACCCCAAGCGCAGGGCTATTTATGAGGCCCTGAGCTCGGGTCCCGTGCGGCAGTACAAGCTCGCAAAGGAGCTGTTTCCCCAGCCCAAGCAGAGTGGGTTCGAGTCCCGCCACCTCAAGTACAGCGATTCGCTTCTCCGCCATCACCTCAAACCCCTCGAGCGGGCTGGGCTGGTCGATTCGATCATTGAAGGCAATGAAAAATATGTGCGCCGAGTCTTCGATGTTCGGGTGCAGGCTAGGGGGCGCCCTGAAGAGAAGCCCATCGTGCGTGGGGAACCAGCCCGAACGCGGGAGGAGGCGGCCGAGCGCTTGAAGGGGATATTCGCTAAGAGAAAAAGGGGGTCTCTACATTAGCTGTATCGGCATAACGTCGACCAAGGGGGGCACGGGAAAAAGCACTATTGCGATAGGTCTAGGCCTAGAGCTATCGAAGCTCCTCCATAGCAAGGAACGCGTGGTGATCATTGATGCCGACCGCCACATCAAGACGACCGAGCTCAAGATGATTGACATCAAGTCCGATGACCCCAGACTCGACGATGTGCTGGATGGTCGCTCGAGCTGGAAGGACGCAGTTTATTCTTGCAACCTCATGCTCGCCGACACCCACGAGTACCTCTACCCAAACCTCTCGGTCCTTCCCGCAGGAGCTCACTTCATGCCCGTGGACCAGCTCGACCCAGACCTTGAGCGCCTCCACCTCAAGGTCGACCGCTTCAGCGACCTCGTCGATGAGCTGAGGGAGCGATGCGAATTCGTCATAATAGACACTCCGGCGAGCTACGGTCTCGAGCATTTGGTCATGATCGCCGCGGCCGACACCATCATGCCCGTGGTCAACGCTAACGACGATTCGGTCAAATCAACCCTCGAGATGCTAAAGGAAACGCGGAGCGTCCTCGATTACTTGGATGTAGCTGGATACGTGTTCAACCGAGTGCCCGAGCGGATGCAGCTCGGCCCTTGGATCAAGAAAGCGGGCAGGATAGGCGACCTCCTAGGAATAATCCCGTTTGACCGCTACGTCGACCTCGCCTTCAGCCAGAACTACCCCGTCGCCGCGCTGTATCCGGATGCCCCTAGCGTTCGGGCGCTGCACGACCTGACCGAGCGCGTGACCTCGCTGATAGTCCCAGAGACCAAGCTCAGCGTCACCTCCAAGCTCGAACGCACCATAGACGTGCTCGCGCGCGAGGAACTCCGCAAGCGGATGGAGAAGCGGAAGAGAGGAAAAAGTCATCGAAACTAAGCAGACATTTTGAGGGATGGCAGAGGCACAAATAATTATGAGCTACGATCGCGAGGAGGTTAAGCGCAGGATTCGGGAGCGGCTGGAGGGAAGGAAACCTTCGCGCAAGTCGAGGGAGATTCCTTGGAAAAGTATAGCCATCGTGCTGGTGGTCGCAGTAGTGGTCGGGCTGGTTCTCTGGTTCAAACCTTGGGAAGGCGGGATTGGCGCGGCTCAAGAGAACGCGACTTTCAAGTACCAAGCGAGCTTTTCGTTCTTGGGAGTGAGCGACAACAGCGAGAATGTGCTGACGAACGTGTGGATACGGTTTCCCTTTCCGAATGTTGAGAACGAAGGGGTGCCAGTCCCCAGCGTTAACTGGTCGCTCTGCTACTTCGAAGAGAACGGAGATCTCACCCTAGAGATCGATAACCAAGGGTCAGTTCATGAG
>CAZWMM010000146.1:0-2772 GCA_964634985.1 Hadarchaeota archaeon (SeqCode) | reverse complement strand
CGTCTTTAATTTCAATACCCTCGCCACCGAGTAGCCCTGCTTTCCGTCTACTCCCCATTCTATAGCCGCCGATTTTACCATCTGATCTCACGACCCGATGACAGGGAATTTTTATTGGGATAGGATTTTTCGCCAAAGCGTTTGCAACCGCTCTGTACGCACGAGGCCTGCCCAGAGCCCGAGCGAGATCCTTGTACGTTGTCACTTTACCTCTGGGGACCATTGAGACGAGCTTCAGGACGCGATCTTGAAATTCGGACATGAAACCAACTACCTATCACTTTCAGTTCTTATATTTGGGGGGCCTAACTTTTGCTGATGATCGAGATAGATGGTTCGATTGAGGAAGGTGGAGGAGCCGTTTTACGCACTGCTCTTGCCCTCAGCGCAGTCAGTCAGAAGCCCATCCGAATTTACAACATCCGCACGAAGCGAACTAAGCCAGGGCTCCAGCCCCAACACTTCCGAGGCGTCGAGGGTCTAGCTAGACTCACAAACGCCCGAACCGAGGGGGTGAAACTTAACTCAACTGAACTTACTTTCGATCCCAAAGTCATCGAGGGCGGCAGGTATCGTATTGACATAGGAACCGCGGGCAGCACTACACTGATCTTACAGATATTAATGCCGGCTGCGGCTTTCGCCCACAAACCCGTGGAAGTTGAAATCATCGGTGGAAGTGATAACCCTCTAGCGCCCACCATCGACTTCTTAAAAAACGTCACCCTGCCCACGCTGCGCAAGATGGGCTATCAAGGCGAGGTCGAATGTGTTCGCCGAGGCCACTACCCGCGGGGTGGAGGGATCGTGCGTGCGCGAATCGAACCCGTTGAAAAGTTGCAAGCGCTCAATTTAATCGAACCAGGAAAGGTGGTTCGCATCGTTGGAGTGGCGCACTGCGTTCGCCTTCCTGCGCATATCGCAACCCGGATGGCGCACGCAGCAAGCATGGAGCTGGTCAAAGCTGGTCACGCCAAAGTCGACATCAAAGCCGAATCCTACCCCCCAACCCGGGATCCCCATCTAGGCCCCGGAACCGGGATAACCCTCTGGGCTGAAACTGAAAAAAGCGCGATCTTGGGGGCGAGTTCCTTAGGGGAGCTAGGAAAACCCGCCGAGCGAGTCGGGCGTGAAGCCGCGGAGAGTCTGATCAAGCAGCTCCAAACGGGGTGCGCCGTCGACCGCTACTTAACTGATCAGTTGATCCCCTACATGGCGCTGGCAGAAGGCAGGTCGGAAATATCGAGTGCAGAGCTCACTTCACACGCTCTAACGAATATCGCGCTCGTTGAGCAAATCCTAGGAGTAAGGTTCGAAATCGAGGGACAGCAGGAGCAAGCTGGTCGCATAATGGTAAATGGCATGGGGTTTGTCAGAAAATGACCCTAGCGATGAAGAATCATCTTTGGCAACTTCTTGTAGCACTTATTTAAGCAAGTTGCATGTTAAGAAAGAGGAATTGAGGGGAAAATGGAAATCGACATGTTGGAAAAGGCGAGGCAAAACCAGTTACAAAAAATAAGGGAGCTGAGCCAGTCTGAATTCGACAAGGAAAAATGGGAAAAGCTCAGGAGAATTGTGTACAAGCCAGTACCGCTCAACATCGATGTAGTGATAGACGATACCACCCTCAGGGAGGGGCTACAGATGGCTGGGCTCGTTAGCCCGCGCCCCGCCGATGCCTGCAGGATCGCTTGCATGCTCCGAGACACCGGCGTTGAAAGGCTAGAGGTGCTCACCTACACGAAGTCAGATCAAGAATCGATAAAACTCATGCGCGACGAAGGACTCGGGAACATGCTGGCAGCGTGGTGCAGGGCTGCTAGAGAAGATGTCGACGCCGCTCTAAAACTAGATTTAAAACAAGCTGGCATCTCCCACCCCGTCTCTTTTATCCACTTTGAAAAATGGTTAGATAAGACCCCCCAACAGCTAATCGAACGAGTGGTCGACACGGTAAGCTATGCGATCGAACATGGGCTGAAGGTTTTCGTGCACGGCGAAGACAGCACGAGAGCAGAGTGGGAATTCGAGAGAACGTTCATCAACGCCGTAGCGGATGCCGGGGCGAGCGTCTATCGCATTTGTGATACAATTGGATGTGGGCTATCCGACCCGAACGCTTTGATGCCAAACGGAATCCCGGCTAAGATCAGGCACATAAAAAGGGAAACTAGGATCCCATACGTTGAGATCCACGCACACGATGATTTGGGCAATGCCGTCGAAAACACGATGGCGGCGATCAGGTGGGCGGCTGGACTGTACGATAAGATTTACGCAAGCACAACTTTCCTTGGAATTGGGGATAGAGCCGGAAATGCTGAAACAGAAAAAGTTATTTTGAACTGTTACATCCACCACGACATCAAAAAATGGAACATGCGTCCGTTCCGAGAGCTGGCTCTTCTTCTCGCTTCATCGCTACATTATCACCTACCCTTGAACAAAGCGATAGTTGGGGACGCTGCATTTGCCCATGAATCTGGAGTACACGTACATGGGATAATGAGTCTGCCGTTGACGTACGAACCATTTCCGCCAGATCTCGTTGGGCAAAAGAGGGTGATAGTGGTTGGGCAAAGGTCTGGAAAGCACGGGATAAGACTAAAACTTGAAGAGTTCCTCGGACAAAAAATCGGGGAGGACGACCCGAGGCTTGCAAAGCTCGAGGAGTTAATCAGGGATAAATTTGTCACAGGGGAGAGGAGATACCCGGTAAAGGACGAGGAATTTAAGCGGTATGCGCGCAATGTTGGCTTCGAAGTTCCA
>CAZWMM010000145.1:0-2782 GCA_964634985.1 Hadarchaeota archaeon (SeqCode) | reverse complement strand
CCGTCCGCGAAAGCATCCGGGAATGCTTTTCTCATTATGTTATATGCTGCATTTCTGCAGGAAAAGTTCTCGGGCTTCTCGAAGATTGCCACGCCAAGGATGTCAAGCTAATTCACCTCTTCACCGCGAGGATGAGCGAGACTGGAAGAGAAGAGGGAATAAGGCTTGAAAAAGAAATTTTGGAGAAAGCCAAAAGTTTTGGGATCAGGGTTCTGGGTTCGAACTGCATGGGTGTCTACTGCCCGAAAGCCGAGCTATCCTATGGCTATGACTTTCCGAAGGAAGCGGGGTTCGTGGGGGCGATTTTCCAAAGCGGAGGGGCTTCGACGGATTTCGTTCACTACGGGACTTTGAGGGGTCTACGTTTCAGCAAGGTTATAAGTTACGGAAATGCGCTAGACATCGATGAGTCTGAACTGCTATACTATCTAGCTGAAGACCCCGAAACCAAGGTCATCGCCCTTTACGTGGAAGGAGTGAAAAATGGAAGGAAATTCGTGGATGCTCTGTCGTACGCGGCGCAAAAGAAGCCCGTCGTGGTGCTGAAGGGCGGTAGGGGGAAGGTTGGAGCAAGATCGATCCGCTCACACACGGCCTCGCTAACAGGACCTATGGAGGTTTGGAAAACAGTTTTTAAGCAATGTAACGCCGTAGAGGTTTTTACCTTTCAAGAGCTTATGGACCAAATCGTGGCTTTTAGTTTTCTCCCCCCCATAACCGGGAAGAGAGTAGCCATTGCGGGCGGAGGTGGCGGGAAAAGCGTGTTTTCAGCAGACCTATGGGAAGAGGAAGGTTTTGAGATCCCAGATCTACCCCCAGAGATGAGAGAAAAACTCAAGGAAATAGCACCCGAGGCTTGGAATTGGCTCAGAAACCCCGTAGATCTATCCATCCTCCAAGATGTGCCGATATTACCCGAAGAGTTATTTAAGATGGCCGACGAAACTGGACAGTTTGACTTTTTCGTCATGAACATAACCGAGGACGATCCTCTTCCCAAAGATGTATGGCGAGTGTGGATGGATGAGCAAGTAAAAGGAATTCTGAGATTCAAAAAGGAGGGAAAACCCGTGATCGTGGTCGTTGGGGTAGGGGAGGTTAGCTCCTATGAGATGAAAGAATGGAGATGGGAACTCATAGGAGAAATAAGGAAGCGCATCATCGAGCAGAAAATTCCCGTTTTTCCATCACCAGATAGGGCTGCGAAAGCCCTGAAGCGATTGTTAGACTACTGGAAGCGTCACTCATCTAATGCGGGCCTTCTTGAGAATTCCTCCCATGAAATAAATAGTTTGAGTAAAAATATGATCATGTAAGAAGGTAATGGCATGGAGAGAATTCATCGAAAAGTTGGTCGATGCATTCTAGAACTCGTCAAAGGAGATATCACCCAGCAAGACACCGAAGCGATAGTGAACGCCGCTAACAAAAGATTAGCTCCTGGCGGGGGCGTGGCTGGAGCTATCCATCGAGCGGCTGGTCCCGCTCTTTGGGAGGAATGTAAGAGATTGGGAGGTTGCGAGACTGGGGAAGCGAAGTTAACTTCAGGGTATAAGCTTAAAGCAAAATACGTCATCCACACGGTTGGGCCCGTGTACAGCGGGGGTCCTCGAGACCCAGAGGATTTGCGAGCATGTTATCTGAACAGCCTAAAACTTGCCGATAAGCAAGAGATAGCCAGCGTTTCCTTTCCCGCAATAAGCACGGGTACTTTTGGTTACCCGATCGAGGAGGCTGCCGAGGTCTCCTTATCGGTAGCGATGGACTACCTACAGAGGAGAACGAAACTCAAGCTCGTCAGGTTTGTCCTATACTCCGAACCAGACTACCAAGCTTATCGTCGGGTTCTCGAATCGTTGTGAGGTTTTCGGCTCCTCATTTCGCCTGCTAAAAGTAAGCGTTAACCAAAAAAGATGACTGATATGAAAGCTGGAATCGAGTGTCTTAGGTGTTTGAGGCACCTAGCTCAAATGACCATCGAGCTCGCCACCAAAGATCCCAAGCTAAAGCTCGAAGCTCAGAAGGTCGTAGACGAGGTCTTGAGCCGATTTTCACTTGAACTAGTCCCGACTCAGCTCTCGAACGAATTTCACCGTGCAATCAAGCGAATCACCGGAAATCCCGATCCCTATCGCGAGTGGAAAGCCAGGGAAATCGAAACGGCCAGAAAAGTGTACCGGGGCATCCAACCTCCGGCTGAGAATTTTAGATCATGCGTGGAACTCGCTGCTTTAGGAAACGTAATCGATTTCTTCGTGGGGGAAGAACACCTCAAGCGTGTTGTGGAGTCCAAGCCAAGTTTTGTCGTCGATCACGTGAGCTTGGTCGAAAGAAAGCTTGGGGACGTGCACAAAATCCTCTACCTAGCCGACAACACGGGGGAAGTTTTCTTTGACCTGCCCTTGGTGAAGGAGCTCGAGAAGCACGCGGAGGTTGTTTACGCAGTCAAGGGCGGCCCCGTGCAGAATGATCTGACGCTCGAGGACTTACGAAGGTCAGGTCTGGGCGAGGGGTTTGGAGAAGTGATCACCACTGGAACTGCTACGGTGGGTGTAGAGCTTCGAGAAGCTTCGCATAAGTTCAGAGAAGAATTTGCGCAGGCAGAGCTCGTGGTAGCTAAGGGGATGGGCTATTACGAGACCCTATCTGAACTCCCCGCTGAAGAGAAAATCTTCTACATCTTGAAAGCGAAGTGCGACCCTGTTGCTCGGAGCTTAGGAGTAAGCTCAGGCAGCTACGTGGCTATGCTCAGTTAAAACTGAATGAATTCATTTAAACGAAG
>CAZWMM010000144.1:0-2795 GCA_964634985.1 Hadarchaeota archaeon (SeqCode) | reverse complement strand
CGAAACAGATCGCAAACGTTAAACCAGCTTTTCCCAACTCAGACCTCCAAAACCTTCTCGTTGGGGTCAAATTTAACCCTTGTGATGTGTCCCTCATCACATTGCAACACGACGCTGGGATTAGTATAGGCTAAAAAGCGCAACCGGCTGTGGCAAATCGGACACTTCATGTCGTCCACAGCTTTCTTCAGGTCAGACCCCCAATGTCATTTTGTTGGCAAAGCGCCTTTAAACTTTTTCTAGAAATGGCACCCTCTAACGGACTAGAACAAAAGTGCCGTTAAGTTCTAGAACCAAAAGAAAAACGTTAGTCCTGATGGATTAAGCGGGTGAAAGCGTGCCCAAAAGGTACCGAAAGGAGTTGATCCAACTCGACGCCATTTTCGAAGAACTGAAGAAGGACGCAAAAACCGTGGCAGATGACCTGGTCGTTGGAATCGACGCCATAAAAACAGTCGGGGTCTTTTCGATTTTGGTCGGTGTTCTAGCGGCGGTTATGGTCTACCCGACGGTTGCCCTGATAACGGGGTGGGGACTATGGGTTGGTCTGCTATTCGCGGGCTTCGCTGGCAGCATGATCCTCCTTGGGGTCTTCACGCTCCGGAGCCACAAGGCACTCCAGCGAAAATACTCGAAGCTACTGAAGATTAGAGAATCCCTTCGATAAGAGCTAGCCACTCAGCAAGCTCAGGGGGAAGAAAATGGCGAAGAGAAGGAGTGAAGGGACGGCGGCTGAGGAAGAGCCGAGAATGGTGAAGCTATGGCCAACCATCAGCCGCTTTTTGAGGGTTTTTGATGAGATCGATCGAAAGGGCGACAGAGCATTGAAGTGGGACCTCATCAAGATATGTGGGAATGAGGCTGCCTTCAACCGATTGATCACGAATCTGTTGCTGAAAAACAAACTCCTCGAAGAAGCCAAGGAAGGGCGACGCACCTATTATTCAAAGACCGGCGACGGGCAACTTTTTCACAGAACTTTAAAGAGCGATTACTTGTTAAAAACATGGGCTTGGATTGGAATCAAAAAGCTCAGGCGTTATCCCTTCAAGTGGGGCCCGCCTGGAGAATAGTTGAAGTCTTTTTAGTGGTGGGGTCGCCGAGATTTGAACTTTTTGAAACGTGAGCACCCTTTTTGCTCCTGCCCAATTATTTGCTCCTTCGTTATTTTATTGCAGGGTTGAGAACCACGGGGCTGCCGCCGTTATGTGATGTCACTGCCTCGTCAATGTTAGGCCGTTTACTTCGGTATGAACATTATGATTGAACAAAGGCCAAGTATCGCTCCAAGTGCCAGTTATGATGTCCGTCGTGAATGAGAAGTACCCAACGACCTCGCCTCTATAATCATTGACCGTCAGACTCGAGGAGCTGATTATGCCCGTGTACCCGGTCGGTGAGATGTCTACCACACGGGGATCCCACCCCTGGAGATTTGACTCCGTAAAACTCTGATTTATGTTGACGACACTCTCATTTCCTGTTGCAGTGATTATCCAAGTCACTTGGCGATCCTCCGAGCCGAAGTCCACGAAAGTGCCAGTGTCTTCATCTGTCGCGCAATAGTACTTTGTGGGAAAATTTGTTCTCCATGTCCCAGCCAAGTTCCTTGCAGGTGAAAGGGGTGATTCGCTGAAGAAAATGTGGTGTATTACTATGTATACCGCCGCCCCAGCTGTTGTCGCACCGATAATCAACGCCACGAGGGCGGTTAGAGACATCCCTTTATGATTCATGTTTTCCCATGTCACCTATGTCGCCTTGCCTTAAATATTCGAGCCAAGTTTGTTCAACAAATCCTGAGCGGTCCAGAAAAAAAGTTGTCACGAAACTCGGATGGGATTGGTGGGGTCGTCTAGCTTTAGATTTTCGTTTGAACTAATGTGCAGGGTTTAGGCAAGATATTGGCCGTTTTAACGCAGGCTTTAGGCAGGAAAATTGCTCAACCTGGCGAGCAGGATTTAGGCAGAAATTGGGCAAAGTTTGGGCAACGACTGGATAACCTTCCAGCGGAGACCTTTTCTCAAAAACGGAACGCCTCGACGAAAGATTCTGGTGTTAAACACTTGAGCCCTGATTCGGCCCCCAGCGAGCGCAAGAACTTCCGATTGTTGGAAACTATGTATTTCGCCCCGACAGCGACAGCCAGTGCAGCGTGTACGACATCCTCCCTCGGAACCCTGCCCAGAAATTTTGGGATGTATGGGGCGAGCTCCCCTTTAGAAATCACTTCAACTTTGCCGATGATCTGCGACCTCAGTTTAGATGCGAAATCTTTTCCCATCAGCCTCCGCGCAACAGCGAGTACCTCAGAGAAAAGCCGATCGGAGAATGCGACCTTTAACTTGCCTTGGAGAAAGGCCGACCAAATCCTCGCTTCCGCGCTTTCAACGTTTCCAGCGAAATCGATTGCCCCCGTTATGATGACATTTGTATCGATGAGGGCTATTTTCGGCCCTTCAGTACTTTTTTCAGCCATGGCTCAACCTCTTTTTTGTAGATTTCGCGCCTTACTTCCTTGCACGTCTTGAGTATCTCCTCCTTCGATGGTAGCTCAAGTTTTCTCAGCACGAGCACGCCCTTCCCAATGTCCACGACTTGTAATGTGGTTCCCGGCCCTATTTTTTCCACGTCTCTGATTTCTTCCGGTATCAGCATCCGCCCCTTGTCATCCACTTTGATAACTTCAGATACCATATTATACCACCATCTAAAAATGGGATTTTCCCACTTATAAACTTATGCGCAAACATCGAACAGTATTTAGACAGCTCCCTTGCCCAAAAGGAGCTCAG
>CAZWMM010000143.1:0-2805 GCA_964634985.1 Hadarchaeota archaeon (SeqCode) | reverse complement strand
GTTAAGATTTTGGGGAGATAGGGCGCCGAAGGTAATTTATAAAGGGGCCAACCGAAAGCTGATAATTCCGTCCTTTCTTCCTAAATGATTTTATCCCCGTCCGCTTAAACAATAGTTGATATCCTATGGTAACCCAAAGGCTCGCCCGAATCCGTGACCTCAAGCCCGGTGACATGCAGGCGATCCTGAGCATAGAGTACAAGTGCTTTCCAGATCCCTACCCGCTTAGTCTGCTCCAACGCCTACACGCGATGCACCCGGATGGTTTCCTCATCGCTGAGATGGATGGTCGAATCGTCGGCTATGTTTTAGGTGTGCTTCGGTGGGGGGCAACCGGCCATATCCTAGCGATCGCCGTTGACCCGCCCTACCAGAGGCAACGGGTTGGGTCTGCTTTGATGACGCGCATCCTCGACCGGCTTCGCGCGAAGGGGGCGAAGTGCATTCGGCTCGAGGCGCGGAAGAGCAATTGGGCGGCGCAGCAATTCTACTTGAAGCTCGGCTTTCAATTGAGGGAAGAGATCCCCTACTATTACGAGGACGGCGAGACGGCGATAGCGATGGAGTACGAGCTCAAGAGCTAACTGCCCGGCGCCTCAGCCCTCGAAGCTCATCTACGGTTAGAACTCTGACATTCGCTGGAGTCGCCTCGATGCGCGAGCGCATCCCAACGACATATTTTATTTTTTGCTCAGCAGCGATGTTAGCGAGCTCTTGGGTCACCACCCCGTCGAACACTACAGCTTTTACTCCGGACAACAGGGGCAACCTGTCCTTCATATCTCTGACTTGCACCTCTTCCATGGACTCCAGCTTTTCGTCAAGTAGCTGGGCCTTCAGGGTGCCGCGTAGCCTGCTCACCGCGCTCCCGAGTTTTTCCAGCTCGGAGGCCTCACCCCCAGCTAGCGCACCCTCGGCCAATGGTTTGCCCTTTAGCTCAGCCAGCGCGTTTTCAACGGGTACCTTTTCTCGCAGGGCCTTGATCACCTCTCTCCTCGCAAGGTCCTCCACGCTTTTGCCTTCGGGAGGCCTAGCGACGAAGTCGACATCGGTAACTTGAAGCAGCTCCTTCAGGATGAGGTCGCCGCCCCTGTCGCTATCGACGAATGCCGTCACGGTTTTGTCCTTGCCTAGGTCAATCACCGCTTGGGGAACGCTCGTCCCCTCGATGCCTATGGCGTTCCTTATGCCAGCGCGGAGCAGGTTAAGCACGTCGGCACGTCCTTCGACAACTATGATGGCATCGGAATCTTTCACCCCTGGGCCGGCTGGCAGGCCCTGGTACTCGGCGATTTCCTCAAGGCGCATTGATTCCTTAACACGCTCTGTTATTTCTTGCGTTTCGGGCGCGGCCTCCTCGACTAGCTCTACGATCTCCTTCGCGCGGTCAACGATGAACTTGCGCTTGGCATCGCGCACATCTTCGATCATCTCAACTTTGATCTTGGCCTCACATGGCCCCACGCGGTCAATGGTTTCAAGCGCTGCAGCGATGATAGATGTCTCCACCCTGTCCAAGCTCGATGGTATCGTTATGGTGCCGGACGATTTACCGTGCACCGAGTTTACGTCTACCCTGATGCGCCCTATCCTGCCCGCCTTCAGCAGGTCGCGCAAGTCGAGCTCATTACCCAGCAAACCTTCGGTCTGCCCGAAGATGGCCCCCACGACATCAGGACGCTCCACCACGCCGCTCGTCTCTATCTTGGCGTGGATCAAATACTTGGTCGTACCTATATCTTCTCGCATAACCGAAACCTCCTTTTTACCTGTTTTCTCAGCAACTAACTCTTGCAGACTTTTTCCTTCCAAGGGCAACACGCCCTCGAAAAGCCAGAATGAGCCTGATGGAGATTCTGGCTTGATTTGATGATCAATTATTTATTGTTGGCACCTGCCTAAAAATACCGCTGTTTTTCCATTTTCCGCTTAATAAACGGCTCAAGGTGTCCGCTTGAGGTAGAAGACGAGTTCGCGCGAGATCAACGGATTGCCTCGTATGAGCGGGAACGCGTAGGGCAGGAAAGTCGAGTGTACCTCGCTGATCTGAATTTCGAGCCCGAGCTGCATGGGCACCTCCTCGAGCCGCTTGCCCTCGAGCACTCGCTTGGCCACGTAGGTCGCGCCGTCTATCGCGAGTTGGTGCTTCCCTAAGTTTCGTGCTGGAGCTCTCGGCAGTGATCTCGTCAACAGTTCTTTGGTTCGCCCGAGCGGGGGCTCCTCACCCAAGATGCCGCCAATGACGATCGCTCGCTTACCCCATAGGTCTGCTGGCGATAGATTTTTTCTCGCGCGGGGGTCGAGCACGATGAGTTCGCGTTGCTTAAACAGCTCGTGGGCCCTCTTACGTTCAACGCGCGCTACCCTGGCAAGTTTACGAAGTTCGCTTTTATTTTTTACGTTAGTTATAAGCAATCTCTTCCGGCCGACGATTTGCGCAGCGTGTGAGTATTCGATCAGCAGCCACTCGCCCAAGTTCGGCTCGAGGTGCTCGATGACGAAGAGCATGATTAAGCCAAATTAGCTTTCTCCGGGTCGGGCCCCAGCCGATGCGATGTTCGTCGACCTTTATTCCTCAATTTTACTCCACATCCACGCGGATTTAACTGCTTTCACCACGGGTTCCTTTCAACGATTTTTTTTTCGTGCGCGTTAGCACTTCGACCACTGGCAGGGTCTCGCCCGCTAGGAAACTTATGCAGGCCCTCCCGCCCGTGCTAACATGCTTTATTCGATCAACCACGCCAGCGGTTTTAGCAGCGGCCACTAAATGCCCCCCACCTATAATGGTGAAAGCTCGTGAAC
>CAZWMM010000142.1:0-2807 GCA_964634985.1 Hadarchaeota archaeon (SeqCode) | reverse complement strand
ACAAAAGATGTGCTCTGGTGATTTAAGAATCACGAATTATTCGACAAACTCTTTCTTACTTCATCCATCCTGTAGGGCTCAAATTTCACCTTCCCCAGCATTACTCGGGCTTCGAAAGGAGTCAGAATCGGTCGTTCGAATCGCTCAGCATCATCGATAGGTATTCGAGGGCATGCCGCACAGACGAACGCGTCGAACTCAAAGTCCCCGAGCTCCTCTGGCTTCACCTCATCCGCCACCAGTAATTGAGCGTCACGTTTAGAGCGCCTAAGATCCTCAACTAGCTTGGCCGCGAGCTTGAATCGGGCTTGGCCAGGCTTCGAGCTCACCACAACGCCGAATCGTTTGCCAGCTGCAGCCTTAGAGATCATCGCCTTCCTCCTTCGTAGGAAATCGCTTAGATCAAGGGGCGTCTCCCCCAGACCTCCTGAAATCGGGTTCACGGCAAAAACCCGCTTTCCTGTCACCAACGCTGCACCCAAGGGGTGAAAGTAGCCAGTGCCTATATACAGGAAGGCTTCGACACGACCAGCGATCGAGCGGGTACAACTAAAATCGCAACCCAAAAGTTGTCCCGGGTACTTCGCCCGCAGTCCCCGCCCGCCGATTAATGGCTCTACGCCGCGAGAGCGTAGGAACTCCACGACCTCCTTGAGATGCGACACATATTGAACCGTGGTGAGTAGCCCTATGCGCCTAGCTCCCAACCCTGCCAACGCCTCCCTAATGGCTTCTAATGGGCTAGCCCTCACGCGCGCCTCTACATACAGCGTCGGGAGGAGGGTAGGCAGGCCCATGTCCGCATGTCCAAAATGAACTAGCACATCGCACCCGAGCTGCTTGGCTTTAGCATCCGCCACATCGCATGCACCATAGCAGCTATCGGCTAGCACGCGCGTTTCGACACCTGTTTTTACAAATATCGCCTCGATCTCCGGCAGGTGCGGCCTAATGCCAGCTGGCAATTGAATCGCAGCCAGCTTCGCCCTATGCCGTTTGAGGAACCTTCCGACCTCGACAGCCTCAAAATCGTACATGCCGGCACGACTAAGTGGTTGTTGGCTGGGGTGAAAAATATAGCGACATCGTTTCAAATAATGTTGGATATTGGGCTGGATTTATAAAAATCGGTAGATTTTTTCTAATTTTCTATTTTCCTGTATTTAAAAAATCTTAATTAGCCAAAAACTCATTTTTTATCAATTTTTGTTCGGACAAATCCTCTAACCTTTAATACTCTTGTCGCTGTAGAAATAAAGCAGTAAAAAGCTGGGGGCCTGAGATGTTTTCACTTTCCCAAAAGTTGCGGGTGGGCTTCGAACTCAATGGCTTGTGTGAAAGGCATGCATTCGTAAGACACTATGTTTCCTTGATGCTGAAGGTGGCCCCCCGAAGGTACAAACGGTTATTTAAGCTTGGTAACGCCGCCGGCATCATCTTTTCCCTGTTGGCACTCTGCGCGATCGTCAGAAAGGCCTAGCTACTCTTCAAAAAGCTTGTCCGCATACTCTTGGACTCGCTCCTTCGTGATTATCTCGTAAGGGAGGTAGGGCATCGTTAACAACTTCAGGTCCCCGTATTCCTCTTGAATCCTCGCCAAGTTCTTCTGCTGCTCCTTCCGCTTGAGTTCACAGAAACGGCATTTGCAGGGTACTATCATCTTGTTCACGACTGCCCGCTTTATCGTGATGTTGTATCGCTCCGCCGCCTCGCGCAGCTGGTTGCCCTCGTTGATCGACAATCTCTCCGGGTTCAGAACCAAAATGAGCTCTGTCTTCGCGTCGGCCAGCATTTTCTCTATCTTCGCCGTGCTCTCCCCCAGCTTTTTGAACGCTCTCAATATCTTTGGTTCACCCTTTCCCCCAAGCCACGACTTGAGAGTTTGAATGGGATGCAGGAACTTTATATAAAGACCTAGGCTGCGTGACATCGCAGAACTCACCTTTTTTGAAAGCGATAGTAACCGAAGGGTGTGACCGGTCGGGCTTGTGTCCCAGACAACCACGTCGTACCCCTGCTCAACGAAGTTGCGTATCTTGTCCAACGCGAAAAGCTCGTCAACGCCACTTATCATCTCCAGGGGCAGATCTTTTGTGATCTCTTCGTCGAGCCAGGAGGCGAGAGCATCCAAGAAAATCTTTCGATATTCTTGCTCGACCTTTTTAGCGATTTTATCAATGTCTAGTTCTACCGCTTGCAGATCCCTACCAAGCTTTGTAACATTTCCCCCGATCTGCTTGTTGAATATGCCGGACAGCGAGCGAGTCGGGTCACTGGAAACCAACAACGTCTTCTGACCCTTGCCAGAAAAATACGTAGCTATCGCTGCTGCTACAGTACTCTTCCCTGTTCCCCCCTTTCCACTACATAAAATGAGTCTGGCCCTACGTTTCATTGGCATCGCAAACCCGCCTACCGAGGGGCAAAATGCGCGCTATTTTTCGGCTTTCTTCAGCCTTGCCATGAGGTTAATTGGGACCTTCCCTTTCTTCCTCGTTCCAAGCTCAGCCCTAACCTCGAGCTTTCCTTTTTGAATTAAGTCTAAAACTTTATCCACGGTGCCCTCTAACCCCATGCTCGCGAGTAAGCCTTCAAAGTTCAAGCTAACCTCGACAGCGGGCTTCTTTTTTTCCTTGAACATTTTCCGTCACCATTTTATTTTTGTCCTTGATTCTATATCAATTTATCTATCTAAAAAGCGCGAAATTAATTAGCATCGATATCGAGTCCAACCGAAGTGTAATCCTATGATTTCTAAGGTTAGGTGGCTCCGCGACATCGTCTCGCCCAAGTATGTGAACGAACTT
>CAZWMM010000141.1:0-2828 GCA_964634985.1 Hadarchaeota archaeon (SeqCode) | reverse complement strand
CATCCAGCACATTCAAATATAGTAATACTCTCCCCTTTCCTTCTGCTCCCTGTCTAGGGCGCTACTCGGCTTGTTCGCCCTTGGTCTGCCCGTCTGAGGGTCTCGTCTAAAGGTGACCCCCAATTCATGCAAGAACAGGTTCATCCCTTCCCGCATCCCCAGCGGCCCGTGGGTTTCACCAGCCCTACTCGGCTCGCCCGTGAAGACGAGCAAGCGGTCGGAGATGAAATCGATGCCGAGTACATCATGATCCACCACAAAAGCCGCAGCTTCCCTTTTCTCGATCACCCTCCTTATCGCGCGCGCCATGCTCAGGCGCTGCTCCACGTCCAAGTAGGCGCACGGCTCATCCAAGAGGTAGAGGTCTGCGGCCTGCCCGAGGCATGCCGATATCGACGCTCGCTGAAGCTCGCCACCGCTCAGCCCCACTATTTCTCGCTCCAGCAGGGGACCTACCTCCAGTGGTTGCAGAACCTCAGGCTCGAACCTTGGGCCGAACTCACCGATGATCTCATGTAGCCAATCTTCCACCGTACCTTCGAACTCGATTTTTGGGTACTGGGGCTTGTAGGAGATCGAGAGTTTAAACTCGATCCTTCCTCTAGTGGGCTTGAGCTCGCCAGCCAGCATCCGCACGAAGGTGGTTTTGCCTATGGCATTCGGTCCGACCACCCCCACGACTTCCCCAGCATAAACGCTACCCGGCGAGACCTTGAGGTCGAAGTCTTTGAAATGCTTCTTGAGGTTGTGGTAGCTGAGCATCGCCCGCCCTGCAACACGGGCCTTCGGAGGGGGCCTGACTTCAAAGCTGATGGACTCGCGCCTGAACCTCACATTTTCCTCCCGCATATAGCCATCGAGGAAGACGTTTATGCCCGTTCGAACCCCCCGGGGTGATGACACCACGCCGTAAGCCCTAGGTGTACCATACATCACGTGCACGTAATCACACACGTAGTCGAGCATCGCGAGATCATGTTCGACGATGAGCACGGCTTTTCCCTCATCAGCTAACCCCCGAATGGCGCGCGCGGCATTCAATCGCTGGTAAACATCGAGGTGCGAACTAGGTTCATCGAAGTAGTAGACATCCGCCTCCCGCGCCACCGTCGCGATGATAGCTAAGCTTTGAAGCTCCCCTCCGCTGAGGAATCTGATATCCCGCCCCAAGACCTCGTCCAGCCCCAGCGCTCTAGCGAGTTTGCCTGCGGTGCCTCGTTCGTCGATTTTTTTCAGGAGTTCGCCTGTTTTCCCTTTGACGACTTCAGGCAGTTGGTCCACCAGCTGGGGTTTGTGGGCCGCTTTTACCCGATCGGTCTTCGCGAAGTGGGCCTGTAGCACCGAGCCTTTGAAAAACTCGTTCACCTCCTCCCGCGACGCGGCTTCGAGCCCCCCCAGGTTGGGCTTGAGTTTCCCAGCTAGGAGGTCGAGCGCGGTGGTTTTGCCTATTCCATTTTGTCCGACCAAACCCGTGACGCTCCCCGCCCGAGGGATTGGCAACTCGTAGAGGGCGAACCCGTTGACGCCGTAGCGGTGGATGCAGCGCCCTTCGAGCTCATCAGGCAAGTTAACAATCGAGATCGCGTGGAACGGGCACTTGTGAGCACAGATCCCACACCCCGTGCATAGCTCCTCCGAAATCACGGGCTTGTTCGTTTGCTCATCGATGATCACCGTTTCCTCGCCCATCCGGACGCCTGGGCAGTAGCGAAGGCACTCGAGCGAACATCGCTTCGGCTGGCAGGAATCCCGATCTAAAACAGCTATCCTCGGCATGTTCTTCGCCTTTAGCCTCTGGGTTAAGTTTTAAAAGCTCGATGCATAAACTGTGGTGGGTGAACACTTGAGGGGTTGGCTAATGCTAATTGGTGCGATCATCTTCCTCGTGGTGTTGCCCATAGTCGCCCTCACGGAAGTCTTCGGCTCAATCGCGAGACTCATAGGAAAAGTCGTGCTTGGGATCTTAGCCGTCTTGGCCATGATCGGCAGCGGTCTCTTCGGTTACATTTGCTTCAAAGCCCAAGCGCGAAAGTGGGGAGCCGGCCTCTTCGTGATAGCTGTGCTCTGTGTGATAGCTATTTACTGGTTAATAGTGGATCGGCCGCCTTTCTTCTGAGTCGCGCTTGAACGATCTCGTCCCCTTCATGGCCCCCCCTCAGGTTTCTGCCATTGCTCGGCATTCAGCTGCTTAGCCCGCTCCTGCAGCCTCATCATGATGAAATCCTGAGCTTGCCTCCGCTCGAGATCGCTCCTGAACGTGCTGGAAAGTTTCTCCAATCTCGATTTAGCAAACATATCAAACGCTAGCTTGATGTCGCGATCCGAAAGTGGGGCATCCTTCACCTTGTCAGCTAGGAGCTCAGAAGCTTTCTGCGCGATCCAGTCAAGCTCTGATTGCTCAACCATTTTCCCACGCAGAATCCTTTTAGCCCGAACGCTATAAATCTTCGTTGGTTAACATGGATGTCTTCGAGGCGATCGAGGGAAGGAGGAGTGTGAGGGAGTTTAAATCCACGCCTATCGACGGAGGGGATATTAAAAAAATCCTCGAGACTGGAAGGTTATCACCCAGCGCCGGGAACTGCCAGCCTTGGGAGTTCGTCGTCGTCAAGGATGAGGCGGTAAAACAAAAACTCGTGGATGCGGCCTGGGGACAGAGTTTTATCGCGGAGGCACCGGTCGTGATCGTGGTGTGTGCAAACATCCCCCGGACGGCCAGCCGTTATGGAAGGCGGGGCGAGGATCTCTATTGCATCCAAGACACGGCTGCAGCGGCGCAAAACATCCATCTCGCCGCATACGCGCTCGGCTATGGCACTTGTTGGGTG
>CAZWMM010000140.1:0-2841 GCA_964634985.1 Hadarchaeota archaeon (SeqCode) | reverse complement strand
TGGCGAGGTGGATCGCATCACCAGTTCAAAATTTTTTCTCAATCGCTTTGGCTCGATCTTCCCATCTTCGGCATACGTTTTCCCAGCTGCAGCTGCCAGCGGGACGAGGAGAAGGCTCATGCCAAGGTGAGTGTTTCCGCCTTTGTGGGATCCCCTGATATCCAAGACGGCTTTTTTTACATGTTTTCCTATCCCGATGTCAGCGGGCCCGATCTCCCCTCTCGCGACCATGGCACCCCTAGCCGCGGCCCTTGAGGCTGCTGGCCCGATCGCCAATCCCCCGACCAAGAAATGCTCGTAACGCGTGTCAGGGAAGTCGGCAGTTCGGTGGACATTTCCAGGCTTTGGGTAACCGCTGACCTCCAATATCGATGCGAGCTGCGCAGCCACCATCACGCGCTCTCTTATTTCTTCGATATCCATTTGAGATCCCGAAATCCCTTATGCCTGAGTATTTATCTAAATCTATGTGGGAAGACCTTTTCACAAGGAGGAGGTCACACCTTGAGGATACACATCAAAACCCCATCACGATTGCACTTTGGGATAGTAGATCTCAGCGGAAGCTTGGGCCGCAACTACGGTGCGATAGGCTTAGCGATAGATGAACCCAGCTATGAAATAGTGGCCGAGAAGAGCGCGAAATTTGAAATCAAGGGAGGGAACGAAAAACGTGTGAATGAGATCGCCTCCAGAGTAGCACGGCTCTATGGCCTGCCAGTTAACATCAAGGTGCGCGTACTCCAGAGCATCCCAAGGCACGTGGGTCTGGGCTCCACGACCCAGCTGACCCTAGCGGTGGGGAAGGCCCTCACCGAGTTGCACGAGTTGAAAATTCATCCCGTTGAACTCGCGGAGAAAACTGGGAGGGGGAAAAATTCAGGAGTGGGGACCTATGCCTTCACAGAAGGAGGTTTCATAGTCGATGGAGGGAGGAGAAACGGGTTCCCACCGCTAATCCTCAGGCGCGATTTTCCGGATGAATGGCGGTTCGTGGTCGCCACCCCTAGCGGTGGAAGGGGGCTGAGCGAAGGGGCTGAGGAAAAGCTCTTCAAGCGAGTAAAATCTCCAGCTAGGATCGCTCGCGAGATATGTCATCTGCTAGTCATGAAAATGCTGCCTTCGATGGTTGAACGCGACATAGAGAACTTTGGGTGTGCCTTGACCGAGGTGGATAGACTCGTCGGCAGGGCCTTCTCCCCTTACCAAAAAGGCAAATTCCATAGCAAAGTGGTTTCTGACACGATAAATTACATGCTTGAGCACGAAGCGTATGGAGCTGGGCAGAGTTCGTGGGGGCCAACCACTTACGGGCTCGTCGAAAACGATATTCAGGCCAACAAACTCAAAAAGCTGGTAGAAGGATTTTTGCAGGAAAGAAACTATGGGGCTGTTGTGAGGGTGGTCAGACCCAACAATATCGGGGTTAAGATAGGTATCATGCAATTTGTATAGCTCCAGTTATCCTAGCTAATGCTGGAATCCTGAACGGAAAAAAGCCACAGTATTTGATACGCTTCACTGCGGTTTATTTTTGATATGAATCTTCTAGGAGAGAATCGCCAACTCGTTTTCGAGACCGGAGAAATGGAAACCAATATTTTTCCTTCGCAGTGAGGTATCCCATTTTGAACCCTTGCCAAAGGGTTATTGCTTCAAACACTTCCCGCGGCTTGGCTTTCGAGCCGAGCTTTATTACCTCCTTCTTAACGCCGGGGAAAGAGTCCAAAAACTCCTCCTTCAATTCCTTCGCTTTTTCCACTTCATCAAGCCACGCCTTTTTCATTCTTAAAATCTCACTGGTCTTAGTCATCGAGTTCATCTCCTTTTCTTTTTTACCCCGGCCCCTTGACCTCAATCAAAACCCCCAATAAGTAGTATCACGTGCCATAAAAAGCATCACGGATTCTACCGTGCCCCCGCTGCGCCCTCCAGTTTTAAGCTTGAAAATTAGTAGTTTGTGGGAGCATATATAAAAAATCATCGCTCCTGCTCGCGCTCGCGTTTTGCCTTGTGACGGTGTTAAGCCTGAGATACGGGCGGCCTTTTATCAACTCGCCTTCAGCCTCTCCTCCAGCTCCTCCACCAGCCGCTTCAGCTTCTTGACGGACTTCTTAAGCTCCCCGATGCATGCTTTGTCGGCTGCTGTCGTTGCTATTGCTTTCGCTCGCTCCCCCTCTGCCCGCCCGAACTCGGTGATGTCTTTTGAAACCACGACGAAGGCTTTTATTTCGCCCGTTTTATGATTTTTAATGGGATTCACCGTTCGGATGAACCATCTGTTGAGCCTCTCGCTTTTATGCTCATACATGACCGAATTTCCAGTTTTGAAAACACGGTCTATCCTCATGATAAACTCTTCCTCTTCCTCGGGCGAATGAAGCTCACCAAATGTTTTGCCCACGACTTGATCTCTTGGTCGGCCCAATCGGGATAACAACTCATTATTCACAAGGAGATACCTACAGTCTCTATCCACCAAATATATGGAATCGCTACTAGCGTTTACCCCAGAACAGATTTTTTCCGCGCTTTTCTGCAGTTTCTCCTCCGCCCACTTGAGCTCGGTGATGTTCCTTGCTACAGCGATCATCCCTATTGGGTTGCCTTTAGCATCTTTCATTAATGTGGCATTAAACACGATTCGGGTCTCTTTTTTCTCTTTGGTTATCCCTGTTAGTTCGATGTCTCTTACAAATCCTTTCTCTATAACTTCTCTAATGACCTCCGTGGCTTTTGGGATGTCATTTTCAGCAATAGGCATTTTCCCGATTACCTCATCGGGAAAATAACCCCATGATCCTGTAGCCTTAGTGATTTGGGTTACCCTGCCTTCCGTAT
>CAZWMM010000139.1:0-2852 GCA_964634985.1 Hadarchaeota archaeon (SeqCode) | reverse complement strand
CCCCGCGCCCGACAAGGAAGCCCGCCTAGAAATACTCAAAATTCATACGAAGAACATGCCACTCGCGAAGGACGTCGACCTCAAGCTGCTTGCCAAGGAAAGTGAGGGTTATTCAGGTTCTGATCTCGCCGCCCTCTGCCGAGAAGCTGCAATGTCGGTGCTGCGTGAAGATATAAAGAGCAAAGAGGTTCGAATGCAGCACTTCCGCGAAGCGATGGAAGGCATCAAACCATCTTTGACTCCTGAGACGATCAGAACATACGAAACTTTCACAGAGAGAAAAAGCAAGCACGTGGTGGAAGGAGCTACCGGGATGCACTACTAAACTTCAATAGCTCACACAGAGTTAGGTAATGTTCGAGTATTCTTGAAACTCAAATCGTACTAATACTAATAAATTACTAACCTTTTTAAGGACGGGACCCCAGATTATGGCGGAGGTCAGAGTTTGGCGCAAATTCTTGCGAGCAAGCTTCGAGCAATTGGCGTTGTCTCAGATAAAGGACTTCAAGTGGGGAGACTCCAAGATATCCTGTTCGATGAGAAGGACGGTAAGATCCAATCCATAGTCGTCAGGCCGATCTCGGGGGGAGCTCTTGGCAGCATCCCCAAGGACCCAAGTGGCAACGCGTTAATCCCTTTCAACGCGATCATTTCAATTCGTGATTTTATAGTGGTGAATGAGCGCGTGCTCACGATCCAGCAACTGAAGCCTGGAGTAAAAAAGTCAAGCGCTTAGCTAACCCATCATCTACCAGCCGAAAAACAATCTCATCGCGAGTTCGCTAGGCAAACCCGCGGCCTCTATTTTTTGAGCAGTACTCTTCACATCGTATTCAACTCTGCGGTAGTCCACCTCAACCTCCTCCCCCACATCTAAAACAACGTGGCTAGCCCGGGGATCTCGATCGCGTGGCTGCCCCACGCCCCCGGGATTTACTATGAGCTTTCCGTAGACGAGGCGCTTCATCGGCATGTGGGTATGGCCCATCACGATGATGTCGGCTTCCAAGTCTCGGACCAGCTCGGCGAGCAATCGGTTTGAGGAGTCGGGAAAGACGTACTCGTCCAAAGGGTCGCGGGGACTACCGTGAACCACGTAGAGATTTTGCTTCCCGTAGCTCAACTCTAGGTGAGTAGGCAGGTCAGAAAGAAATTCAAGATTTTCCTTGCTTAAGTGCTCTGCTGTCCACAACGCCGCTCGGGCAGCGATCGGGTTGAACCCTCGCACGTCGCGTGTCACCGCAGCGTAATCGTGGTTTCCCATCACCGCTCGGATACGCTTCGACCTAGCTAGCCTCACCACCTCGTTTGGCTCCGCCGCATAGCCCACGAGGTCTCCGACGCATATCAGCTCCTCGACGCGGGGCATATCCTTGAGCACGGCTTGAAGCGCTGCGAGGTTTGAGTGAATGTCAGCTATTACCCCGATTTTCATTTACAACCGCCCGCTGTAAACGATTTTTAGTGTACCTCGTAATAATTTAAGCTCTGGGATGAATTTATTTTTGGGTCGCGATGGCGCGTATCATCACATTCGCGTCGAGCAAAGGAGGAACGGGAAAGACTTTGATCGTCGCCAACTTGGGGGTAGCGATGGCCCAGCTTGGGCATGAGGTCGTGATCCTAGACGCGGATATAACGATGGCCGACTTGGGGTTGATGCTAGGCATGGAGGGGAAGAAAACAACTCTCCACGAGGTGCTCGCGGGCAAGGCGAGGCTCTCGAAGGCCATCTCCGAGGGGCCCAAAGGTGTAAAGGTCGTGCCATCGGGAGTCTCGCTTAATGGCATCCCAAAGGTAAGGCTCGAGCGCTTGAAGAAAGTTGTTATGGAGCTAGCGAAGAAATCGAAATTCCTGTTGATAGACGCACCCTCGGGATTAGACCGAGATGCGATCACGGCACTCAAGCTGGCTCAAGAAGCTGTCCTCGTGACCACGCCGGATATCGTCTCGCTCTCTAACGCGCTGAAGACGAAGATCATCGTGGAGCGGTTGGGTGTAAAGCCAATTGGGATGGTGATCACGAGGACAACGGACAAACGAATTGACCTCCCGGAATATGAAATTTGCTCCACGCTTGAGCTACCAGTGCTCGCGACCATCCCAGAAGATCCAGAGGTAAGGCGCTCGACAGCCTTCGGCGAGCCTGTCGTCACCCATAACCCTAGATCTCCGGCAGCGCGGGAATTCAAGAAGCTTGCATCTACTCTCGTGAAAGCTAGCCAAACTTGAGGATTTTTTCTATCGCCTCGGCGACCCCACGCCCATAGGGTTCGGCGGTCACGTGGGTGCAAACCCGCTTTGCCATTTCGTCCGCGTTTGCAACAGCGAAGCTAAGACCGGCCACTTGCAGCATTTCGATATCGTTGGGCCCGTCCCCCACGGCCGCGATTTGATCCAGAGATATTTTCCGCAGGGAGGAGACCTTCCGCAGCGCGTTTCCCTTGTTCACCTCCGGGCTCCTGAGATGGATCGCGAAGCCTGAGTCAACGGCGACTAGGTCAAGCCCCTCCCGCTTGAGGACCTCGCTCACGTCCTCGACTTTGATCGAACGTTTGAGGGTGAGGCCGGTGAGGCGCATACCCGAACTCCTCGTTTGCTGAAGTGGCCCAAATTCCCGCTCAAGCGCCGCTAACCCTCGGTTGACCTCAATGCGATCGCCCAACACGTAGTCTCGCCCGCTGCTTTGGTCGAACACGATCCCGCCGTCCTCAGCTATCAACGGGCCCGAGGTGCCGAGCATCGTTGCAGCTGCTTCAGCGAAAGCGAGCACGTTGCCCGTAGCCAGCACCACATGCAAGCTGGATTTCTCTGCCTTCCGGATGGCCTCGACCCCGGTGACATCAATC
>CAZWMM010000138.1:0-2892 GCA_964634985.1 Hadarchaeota archaeon (SeqCode) | reverse complement strand
CGCGGGGCGTGTAGTATTGAATGATGTGAGACCGCTCGGTCTGCTCTAACGTCATCACCGCCTCATCGGTCACCCGGATGTGAAAACCACGGCCCGAATATACGAAGTGAATGTTACGCAGCCCTAGGTCCCCCCCCAAGGTTTCCGCGAACTCCACAGCTACCCTACGAGCTTCATCTATGCATCGCTCGCAAACACTTCCTGGTGAGCAGCCGCAGCTCTTGAGAGGGAGATCCTTTGCATCGATGTCCAAGGCCAACTCGGATTTGAGCCAACCCTTCCGCATCGAGGGGTGCTCGTAGAGTGCGACGCTCACGAATGCAGAGTAGGGTGCCCGGTTCTGGAGAAATTCCGCCAACTGCTCGACGGTCATGAATTGGTTGTACCGATGACTAGGCCCTGTGCCGTCCAGATCGAATCCGAATTCCCGTAGGGAGAGAGTGTGAAGGATGAAATCGGGCAACTCGCGCTTGTTCCACTCCTCCGCGTAAAATCGCTTTCGTTCCTCAGGGGTTGCCTCGTGCATTCTCATCTCAATTTCTCCAGTTTATCCGCGGCTCTCAGCCAACCTCCGGTAAAAGTAAGTCAAGGGATTCTTTATGTTCTTACAAAGTTCATCTGGATCACAGAGTGAAGGAGCCGACATTACAATTTTTTGACAATTTGGGGGTGTATACCAACGACTCTTTCCGGAATCCTCCAGTCTTGGCTCCACCGTCATCCCGAACCCCATGTGATAGTAAACGTTCGCCTTCTCTTGAGGCTGGTCCTTAAAGAAGGGAGGGTTACATCGCTCGGCGGCCTCGAAAATCGGTGCAGCGATCTCATCTCGCACAACCGAGATATCTTTGATGAAATCGCCTATCCGGGTGGCCAATTTGCCCGACGGTGAAACCCGTGCATAGGAGAGGAATCCAGTCAACAAAACAGTGATCGCGTAATTTCTCACCCCAGACCCAACGCCGGCCAAAGCCTTCCTCACGCAGGGGGGGAAGAATTCGGGGTTTAGCTTCCCCGCGGGCACTCTGGCAAATCTCTCTCGGATCTCGAGCTCTGGTGGTAAAATCGATGATATGCCCTCGCCAACCTCGACGAGCAATTTGGGTGCCCCCGTGTCGGAAAATTTCTCGTACACCGACGCCACATATTCCTCCAACCTTGCGCCGATGAGATCCGCGAACATGTCCCAAAGGTCGCGGGGGGTTATCACCGCCCACCCGTTCACCAAGTAGAGTTTCGTGAGCTCCGTGCGACGACGTCTTAAGATGGGTGCCAAGTCCGCCCAGCGTACTACATACTTGGGGAGGTATTGGGGGAGCAAACGGTCGTCCACGGTTTCGATTCCATCCTCCGCTAAACGCCGATCACGTATTTTGAAACGATCTTCCCTAGGGATCTCTACGCCGCCCAGCCTGACCCCATCACCACCCTCCAATCGGACGAGTTTGAGCGAGTGCTGGATCACCTTCAAGCACAAATCCTCATTGCCGCGCTTGAAGAGATCGTACATGCGGTATCTGATCGTCTCCCTAGTCGCGTCGCTTATCAAACGGGTTTCGCGCGAATAGGGATACGACACCGCGGCCACACCTTGGCACATGAGGTAGAAAGATAACACGTCGACCCGAATTGCCTCGACATTCTGTTCAACCAACAGCTCTTTGCTTGACCAATTCACGCGGGCCACAGCCCTCTCGATAATTTCGGGGGGCATGGAGTCGAGGGAGGGAGATGTCTCAACGAGCTTCTTCGCTTCGTCTGAGAATGGATCCAAAGTCGCTGAATATTCTAGCGCTATCAAAGCCAGCCCCCGATAGTTTCAGATAAATCTGTGGCTTTTTAATAGTTGACTTATTATTCCGCCTCAATCCTCGGGGCCAGCAGGAAGCGCAGCTTACCCTTGCCCCCAGCTATCTGAAAATCTAGCTGGATCGGCAAATCGGTCCCGAGGTTGATCGTTATGATTTCCGAAGGGCTCGCCGCCTTTGCCATGTCGCTAAGGTATTTTATGTTGTACGTTGCGCCTGAAGCCTGCTTGACGTTCAGCTTCGGCAACGCTTCATCCCCCTTGTGCACCTTGAGTTCGGTAGCACCCTTGTCGCTCTCGGCAAAGAGGTAGAATCCATCTTCATTCAATTCGAATTTCACGTTGTCGCTCACTATTTCAGCATCTTTTAAGCCATCTTGGATCACCCCTGCCCCCACATCTGCAGTCGCCGTGAACTGTAGCTTAGGCTCCGGCAACTCGGCCTCGCTGATGTCCATCAAAGGTAAACTGAACCGCCTCGTCGACGCCCCCTTGAAAACCAAGGAAAGACGATTCTTCTCCTCATCGAGCTCGATGATCAATTCATCCTCAGCCTTCGCTCGCGCTGTGATTTTATTCATCTCGGTAAGGGCGATGCCCAAAACCGTTGGCTGCTTAACTTTGTACTCCTCGAACGCTGAAGCTGGAAGCTCGAAATCGACGAGCGCAACGTGCGAGGGGTCCATCGCCTTCACCCTGACGCCCTCTTGGGTGAATTTAAACGCCGCCTGCTCGATCAGGTTCACCATGGCGCTGATACAAGTTTTCCATGTCTTTGAGTCCGCCATGCGAGCGCTCACCATTCTACCTGCCTCCAAGCTCCATTTCAAACTTTTTAACTTCGCGCCTGACCTCCTCATATAGCCTTAAGTCAAACCCATTAACGTTCTGCACGATTTCAGCACGCAACTCATGGACACCGGCAACGTTCAAAGGTACCCCGAACACCTTAACCTTAGAGCCAACTTCCACGCCCTTGGTCATCGTCGGATCCTCGAAGAAAACCGTGAGACGACCCGACCCGTCGTCGAGCACGAATTCCGCCTCCTTCTTTTCCACCACCAACCCGACCACCCTCACATATT
>CAZWMM010000137.1:0-2894 GCA_964634985.1 Hadarchaeota archaeon (SeqCode) | reverse complement strand
GCGAAAAAGCACTTGGCTGAGTGGGTTGAACAGGCATTAGTATCACCGGGAAAACCTATCATGAGTGTAACATCAGACTGATGCCATCGCCCTAAATTCAGCTTTTATTATCATAATCTCATTTCGTGTTGGCTTCCGCGGCGACTCGTGTTTGAATCGGACTAGTGTAGTTTTGAAAATGAGGACTTCCTGAAACAGTTACCTGAACAGGTCCAGCTCTGGAGGTCTCACGAGCTCGCGGACACTCCCGCGGCCCCGCTCATAGCTTGCACCCTTCACCACCACGACTGGAGTGCCTTCGTTTGATTCCCCCATCACCGCTACCGCAGCTGCTGCGAGCGCATCGGCCGGCGAAGTTATCGTTACTTTGAGCTCCTTTCCGTAAAGATCTCGCTTTCCTCGGAGGTCTAACAAAGGCCTCATCCCGGCGACTCCAACTGCAACACCTATACATCCATGTCTGAAAGCCCTTCCTTGGGTATCGGTTATGATCACCGCGACCTCTGAACCAAGTTTTCGCTTGATGGAATCTCTAATCTTGGCAGCGCTTGCATCGAGGTCATCCGACAAAATGGTCACATGCCCGAGGTCCACATTCGAGTGATCTACACCAGCGTTCGCACACACGAAACCGTGCTTGGTGCGGGCGATGATGACGTGCCTGAGCCTCAAGATCTCATCGGACTGCTGCAGAATCACCTCAACCTCTTTAGGATTTTTGTTGTTCCTCGAAGCTATTCGCTCGGCCAATTCGCTCGGCTTAACCTCGCGTAAATCAACGACCTTACCTTCAGCCTTCGAAACGATGCATTGGGCCACGGCGATGACATCGCCTTCTTCTATGTTTACCCCCTGCTCCTTCGCCGCGTGCGCGATCAGTTCCCCCAAATCGTCGCCACGCTTTACTTTTGGTAACCCCCTCAGCGCGATGAGTTGCATCTTACACCGAGGGTATTATTTACGTACCCACTTTAAATTTGAGGGGATTAGGTGAAATTCGGAGTCGAGTTTGTTCCTTACTTGGAGTTAGATGCTCTCGTCAAACTCGCGCGTTTGGTCGAGCGCTCAGGCTTCGAGCATGTTTGGGTGTGCGACCACTACCACAACCGCTTCGTTCATTCCGTGCTCACTCAGCTCGCACTCAAGACAAAGCGCGTGAAGCTCGGTCCTGGGGTAACGAACCCCTACTTGATTCACCCAACCATGACCGCTGCCGCTGTCACTACCCTCAACGAGATTTCCCGGGGTCGGGCGTTGCTCGGGATCTCCGCTGGCGACCCCTTCTTCCTAGCGATGACTGGGGTGGAGCAGCGGAAGCCAGCAACAGCTGTGCGGGAAGCCGTCCATATCATCCGCAGGCTTCTAGCTGGGGAACGCGTGAACTTCTCGGGGAAACTATTCTCTTGCAGGGGGGCTAGGCTCCGATTCAAACCCGCCAACGGGATCCCCATTTATATAGGCGGCCGACGTAGGCGAATGCTCGAGCTCGCGGGGTCCATTGCAGATGGTGCACTGATCAACGCTTCGCACCCCGAGGATATCCGAGAATGTATGGGATACATCAAAGACGGGTTGCGAGCGAGCGGAAGGGGGTTTAGAGCTTTCGACTTCGTTGCATACTTGGTGGTATCGATCGGGAAAGACTTGGAAAAAGCTAGAGATGCGGCTCGTAGGGTGGTGGCTTTCGTGAGTTCGTCCGCTCCCCACTCGTCGCTAGAGCGCCACGGCATCGCGCTCGAAGAGGTCAAGTCGATTCGCCGTCTCCTCGGGGCGGGGGAGCTGAAGAGGGCCCGCGCGGCTGTGACCAATCGCATGGTTGACGCGTTCTCGGTGTGCGGTAAGGTAGATGAACTCGTTGCACGCGTAGATGAATTGAAACGACTCGGCATAACTCGCACGGTGATCGGGTGGCCGATCGGGCCCGATCCCGTTAAAGCTGTGGGATGGGTAAGAGCACTTCTTTAAGGGGAGCGGGTCCTGCTTTTTCCCACCTGGGTATAGGCTTCCCTTGTTCCCCGAGTCGCTCAAGCTCTTTCGTTGCCCTAAGCAACTTTTTCCCTGCGACTTTTTTGAGCAACTCTATGCCTGGTTTAACCCTTTCAAGTTCTACCATGTCGATTTTTCTAAACCTTTGAGTGATATCGATGGCTTCGGAACCCACAGGAGTTCGGATGAGCACAGTCGATCGACCTATGGGGGATCCGACTGCCCCCACCGAGATGTCCGCAAGTTCGGATGTGTAGTCAGAGCAAACTTTGCACGGGGAGTATGCGTATTTTTCAACAGCATCCAAAGCTATTTCACGCGTGGTTTTGCGTTTGCAGTAGACAATGAATCGTCCTTTTTTGATGTCAAACTTCATAACATCCGAGAGGGGAATGCGCAGCTGTTCTTCGACTATGCCCTTGAAAAGCTTCTTGTACTCGAAAGCGTGCCCGCAGAATAGCCCGATGCATAGCTTGATCGAATCGCCCAAGCGGTGGTTGTCCGAGAACTGCATTCGGCGCATGGCAGCTATTTGACAGGGGGTGCCAACGAGTGCGACGCGCGATCGGTAGTAGAGATCGACAGCGTCTCTCAATCCCAGAAAGATAGGTCCCCTCGAATACTTCGTACCCGCGCACTCGATGAGTTCCTCGCGAGTAGTTGCGACCTTGGGAAACGGCTGCCAAGGCGATGTCCCCACACCCATCACGACTGCTCCATCGATGAACTCATCCATCAGAAGCGATGTTAAAATAGCTGTAACCGCCCCACCATCTTGAGCACGTACCTTAATATCCGAATCTTTAGTCTCGATAGAAAGCGCTTGCTGGTAGATGCCTAACACTTCATCGTCTGGAGACCTCCTCCCGAAAATTCGCCCCTCAAGCCCTTTTGGATCGACTACTTGG
>CAZWMM010000136.1:0-2935 GCA_964634985.1 Hadarchaeota archaeon (SeqCode) | reverse complement strand
ACCAAAAATACGGGAGCCTAGCTTCAAGCAGCCTGAGGATTTGGCCCAGCAGCAGCTGAAATTGCTCGCCGCGCCCAACATCGCCAGCAAGGAGGCAGTGGTGAGAACTTACGATCATGAGGTTCAGGGCAACACCACCCTGAAACCTTTGCATGGAAAACACGGCGGGCCGAATGATGCCTCGATTATAAAGCCGCTGCGCAGTTCGTGGCGGGGAGTGGTGATTTCTTGTGGGATGAACCCCAACTACGGGCGAATCGACCCATACTGGATGGCAGCCTCGGGATTGGAAGAGGCTATCAGAAACAACGTTGCGGTCGGAGGTCGGAGGGTCGCGTTGGTGGATAACTTCACGTGGGGAAACCCTGAGCGAGCAGAGCAGTTGGGTGCACTCGTGCGAGCTTGTGAAGCCTGTTATAAGTTTGCCAAAGCTTTCGGCACCCCTTACATTTCTGGCAAAGATAGCTTCTACAATGAGTCCCCCTTAGGCCCAGTGACGCCCACGCTCTTGATAACGGCGATCGGCATCGTCCCCGACGTTAGAAAAGCCGTCTCGGTGGATCTCAAAGGGCCGGGGGACGCGGTCTATCTCGTCGGGCGAACCTACCCAGAGCTGGGTGGCTCGGAATACTACAAGTTGCTCGGGAGGGTGGGCAAGAGCGTTCCGAAGATTAGAATACCAAAAGCGAAGGAAATCCTAGACTCGGTCACGAAGGCTATCGATTCGGGCTATGTCAGAGCTTGCCATGACCTTTCCGAGGGCGGGCTCGCAGTCGCTGCGGCGGAGATGGTGCTGGGCAGCGATCATGGGGCCGAGTTAGATTTGAGAAAACTTCCAGCGTCGATGGAGGGGAAGACGAAAAGAGATGATTTCCTCTTGTTCTCTGAATCGAACAGCAGATTTCTCGTTGAGGTTACCTCGGGAAAGGAAAGGGAATTTGAGGAGTTGATGAAAGGCAATTGCGCTCCCGTGGGCAAGGTTAGCGGGGAGGATGGGCTTCTCGTGCGTGGATTGAAAGGCCGGGAAATAATCAAAGTTGGCTCTGAAGAAATGCGGAAGGCTTGGAAGGAGGGTTTGAGTCTTTGATCAAAATTTGCATCCTTCGAGTTGGGGGCACGAATTGCGATGCCGAGACTAAATCGGCTTTAGATGAGCTCGGGGCCGACGCCGAAATAGTCCATTTGAACAAGCTGATTAGGGGTGGGGATCTCCTAGGCTACGATGCGCTCGTCGTCCCAGGTGGCTTCTCCTTCGGTGATCACATAAGGGCTGGGGCGATCTTGGGTAAACGGGTGGCAAGCTCCCTTTCGGAGGAGTTAAAGGAATTCGTCGAGAGGGGGAGGCCGATCCTAGGAATATGCAACGGATTTCAAGTGTTGGTCGAGTCGGGTTTGTTGCCTGGCTTCGATGGATTTCACGAGTACCCCCAAGCTGCACTCGCGATCAACGACTCCGCGAGATATGAATGCAGGTGGGTTCATCTGAAGCACGAGAATCGCGGCAAGTGCATTTTCACACGCAAAATTCAAATGGGGCAGAAGTTCTTCATGCCGGTTGCGCATGCGGAAGGGAAGTTCGTTTTTCGAAAGGAGGAAGAAGAGCAATGTCTACAAAAGCTGAAGGAAAACGACCAGTTGGTATTTCGGTATTGTGACGAGGAAGGCAGATATGCTGAGGGAAAGTATCCGACTAACCCAAACGGCGCGTTTCATGACATCGCAGGTATTTGTGACCCCACTGGGAAGATTTTCGGTCTGATGCCCCACCCCGAGCGAGCGCACTTGGGAATCCAGCTTCCCAATTGGGCGGCGATGGAAAAGATCCCAAATTATGCTGATGGCATGCTGATATTTGAGTCCCTGGTTGAGTATTTACAATAGCAAAATTGGCATGTGTTTGGCCTCCAGCTCGACTTTTGAGCGCACGGCAGATTTTTAACTCTTATCCCCGAGTATGAATGATGCCAAAGAAAGTAATTATCTTGTTCGGCTCGAAGGCGGATATTGATTTTGCCGAGCCGCTGAGGCGCGCGTTGAAGGAGTTTGGAATAGATTTTTATCAGCGAATAGCTTCAGCCCACAAAACACCGGAAAAAGTGTTCGAAATTTTGAGAGGTTACGAAAAGGCCAAGGATGAAATCGTTTACATCACGATCGCGGGCAGATCAAATGCTCTCTCAGGGATGGTTGACGCGAACACGAAATTTCCCGTGATAGCATGTCCCCCTTATTCTGAAAAATTCGCAGGGGTTGACATCTACTCATCGCTTCGCATGCCGAGCGGTGTCGCCCCTCTCGTCGTTCTGGAACCTGAAGCCGCTGCTCTAGCAGCTGCGAAGATACTCTCTTTAAGCGACAAAGGACTTTCTAAGAAAATAGTGGAATACCAGCGGAGGAAGAAAGAAAAAGTGGAGGTCGACGATCGAGCATTCAAGCGCAGATGAGTGGTTTGATGGAAGAAATCTTAGTGGAAGCATGCCTCCCCATCAAGCTATTCAAACGAGGGAAAGTGAGGGACACTTATGATCTTGGGGACAAATTGCTCGTCGTCTCCACCGATAGGATTTCAGCCTTTGACGTTGTTTTATTGAGCTGCATCCCGCACAAAGGAGAGGCTTTGAACAGGTTATCGGCTTACTGGTTCGGGAAGCTCGAGAAAATAACCCCCAATCACATGCTGGATGTCATCGACCAGCGAACGATGCTCGTGAGGAAAGCCGATCCCATAAAAATCGAGTTCGTCGTTCGCGGCTATCTCTATGGCTCAGCTTGGGAAAATTATCGCGTTGGCAGGGGGGTCTCAGGAATAAAACTGCCGAAGGGTTTGAAGAAAGCTTCCAAATTGCCTGAGCCGATCCTCACCCCCACCACCAAAGCGGAGACCGGGCACGATGTGGAGATCACCGAAAAAGATGTGGTTGAAAAACTTGGCGAG
>CAZWMM010000135.1:0-2941 GCA_964634985.1 Hadarchaeota archaeon (SeqCode) | reverse complement strand
TAAGATTTTTTCGCCGAAGCTAAGGCGGATGATGGTCGTGTGTGGGATATTCACGATCATCATGGGGCTCCTGATTGGCGGGTGCTTCGGGTTTGGAGGAGGAATTTGGGTGAACCCCATCCAGCGACCAGTACCGCTGCTCAAGCTTGTCGTCTTCATAGGGATCATCCATCTTCTGATAGCATTCGGGTTTGCGGGAGCACTCAAAGACATTTTCAGGCGAGAATGGAAGAGCTTTGTGTTCAGCCGCATCTCAGCCGTTTTAATCATAATCGGCTTTTTTGGGCTGGGCTTCTCTATTTTAGGCATCGGCTTACGTGAATTTGGAATCGATTACGCATTTCCAAAGATGGATATGTTCACCGCGTTCAATCCTCTTGCGCCAGCTACAAGCGTTGTAGCTCTGTTCAGGATTTTGTTTTACCTTGGTTTAGGCATAGGCATAGCTGGCGCAGTGCTAACCGCAAAGGGTATGGGTGGGAAATTCGGGGGGGCACTCACCGCTATTTACAGTATAACTGGATATGTCGCAGATGTGGCCTCCTATACGCGACTCATGGCCCTAGGCATCGCGACTGGTATAATTGCATTTTCATTGAACCTCATCCTGAGCCTCATGTACCACAGCGTGGTGCCGGCGGAGATAACCCTGCTTTCGGCCGTGTATGTTGTGCCGTTGCTGATCGTGTTTGCGTTCGTCTTCATCGCTGCCCACTCCTTCAACATTTTTATCAGCAGCCTCGGCTGTTTCATCCACACGATGCGTCTACATTTCGCCGAGTTTTTCGGAAAATTTTACGAATCAGGTGGGGAGAAGTTCGCTCCCTTTAAAGCTAAAAGGAGGTTCACAAAAGTAGAAGGAGGTGAATGGTCTGGTAGGTGAAGAGCTTGTTGCGCTAGCAGCTGTGCTTGCGGTTGGGATACCGGGGATCATGGCAGCGTATGGGGTGGCGATGACTGGAATCGCTGCAGCAGCCATATCAGCAGAAGATCCCAAGAAGTTCTCAAAGCTATTCGTGCTGCAAGTGATGCCGGGAACGCAAGGGATCTACGGCTTCGTCGCGGCTTTCTTGATCATGTTCGTGGTTTACCCAAAGCTTGCTACGACTGGCGTGGGGGGTTTATTGATACTGATGGCCGCTCTTCCCGCGATTCTCCAAGGATTTACATCTTATTCGCAGGGGAAAGTCGCCATAGCGAGTGTCAATGCAGTTGCAAAAAGACCTGAAGTATTCGGGCAAGGTATGATGTACATAGTGACGGTTGAACTCTACGCTATCCTTGGGCTCTTGGCGACGATACTGTTCCTAACGAGTATCGGCGCGCTATAGGGGGTTATGGGTCTTGCCTACTGATAAAGGCGCTCAGCTCATAGCGGAGGATATCCTTAGAGAAGCGAAGGAGAAGACCACAGAGGTAATCCGCGGTGCTAGAGAGGAGGCGCGCACGCTGCTGGATGCGGCCCGTCTGGGGGCTAGGGAAGAAGAAGAAAGTGAGGTGAAAGAAGCTCGCGTCCGGGGAAAACACATCCACGAGGAGGTGCTCGCTGAAGGAAGGATGAAGGCCAAAAGGGAAATCCTTCAGATGCGTGAGGAGCTAATAAACGAGGTTTTGAAAGAAGCTGAGGATAAGCTCCGGACGTACGTGTCGTCTAAAAAGTATGAAGTGGACCTAGTCCGCATCGCGGCGGACGCTTGTAAGAAACTCGGCTCAGGTCAAGCAGCTATTCGGGCTAATCGCCGTGATATGAAACTTCTCGAAAAGAATAGAGGAGAGATAGAGCGCGAGTCGGGTGGAGGTAAAAAAATTGTAAGCATTTCCTTTGGGGAGCCCATCCAGACGATCGGTGGGGTGAGGGTGGGAACGCCCGACGGCAAGATCGAGATTGATGAAACGTTTGAGGGCAGGATGCGAAGAGAATTCGAAGCTCTGCGGGTGAAGATCGCAAGGATCTTGTCTGAAGGGTCAGAATGATAGAGGTTATAATTTTCATCTTCGTTTTGATAGGTGCTCTCTTTGCTTGGGTGATAATCAGCGCTAGGCGCTGGATGGGTTACATCTTCTGCAACGCGACTATCAGCGCGTGGGAAACAAGGTTGCTGACCGAGGCCCGGTTGATGGAGCTCGCCGAGGCCCCTAGAATCGTGAACATATTCTCCGGCCTAGAGGACACAGAATATCAGCCGCAACTCGCTGAGGTTGCAAGGGGTGAGGAGTTCGACATGGTGGCTGTAGAGCCAGCACTCAGGGAAAGTTTGAATGCGCGTTATCGGGAACTAGTTAACATGGTCCCGAAGGAGCGCAAGAAAACTGTTTTGAGAGTGCTTCAGCGGGTTGATCTCTGGAACCTCAAGGCAATCATCACGATGATCCATAACAAGGTCCCAAGGGAGCGAAGGCTTCGAGAGTTGATCCCATCACCAACCATGCCTAGCGAAAGGCTCGAGATGCTCGCGTCGGCTGAGAACCTGAACGCGCTGCTCGACTTTCTGAAGGGAAGCGAACATTTCGACGTGATTTCGGCGGCATTGGAAGATTACGAGAAGCTGGGACTCATCGCCTTGCTCTCGGCCCTCGATAAACACTATTACACGAGCTTGTGGAAGGATGTGCTGGCGAAGCGGGCCCAGCGTTCAGTCTTGAGGGCGGTGGTCGGTTACGAGATAGACTCGGTGAACATCAAACTGATTTTGCGGCTCAAGCGAGAGGGGGCTCCACCCGATGAGATAGATAGGTACCTCGTGAGGCCCTCGCACGAGCTGACGGGAGCCATGCTAAAGGCGATGATCACGGCCGAGGACATCCGCACGGCGATACATATGATTCACATTACTACTCACGGAAAAGTTATTGCCGAGGCCATCCCCAAGATAGAGGAACAAGGAATCCCAGCGGCTGAACGGATTTTGGATGAGGCGTACCTCAAGTTGTGTAGATGGCT